>JBNKFC010000415.1:0-13955 GCA_050289105.1 Paracoccaceae bacterium
GGCGCGCTGGATCGGCGAGGAGGCGGAGGCGCTCTACAGCGGTGCATCGGCTATCGCCAAGCGCAGGCAGAATGCGCGATCTTTTTCGGCTGGTCAGGAAGCAGATCGTTTGGCCAAAGGCGGCACGGTATCAAAGAATCGCGGTGGAGATATTCACCAAGTAAATCTCATGCGGGCGGAGAGCCTCACATCCGAGGGGCGTTCCAATCTACCCATTCCACAGACTTTCGGGCTAGATGAAATGGCGATCCTCGTCCGCGCCTCGCACCAGATGCGCGCCTTCGAGGACCGCTTCCTGACGATCGGCCTGCCGTACCGCGTCATCGGCGGCCCGCGCTTCTACGAGCGGCTCGAGATCCGGGACGCGATGGCCTATTTCCGCCTCGCGGTTTCGCCCGAGGACGATCTGGCGTTCGAACGGGTGGTGAATACCCCCAAGCGCGGGCTTGGTGACAAGGGCCAGCAGGTGATCCAGCGGAGCGCCCGCGAAGCGGGCGCAAGCCTTCTTGTCGGCGCGCGCAGGGCGCTCGCCTCCGGTCAGCTGTCCGGCCGGGCGGCCGGCCAGCTTCTGCAATTCGTCGAGAATGTCGAGCGCTGGCACCGGCTGACGCTGCGCGAAGGGCAGAGCCACATTGAGTTGGCCGAGATGATCCTGGAGGAATCGGGCTACACGGAGATGTGGCAGAACGACAAGACGCCAGAGGCGCCGGGCCGGCTCGAGAACCTCAAGGAACTGGTCAAGGCGCTGGAGCAGTTCGACAACCTGCAAGGGTTTCTCGAACATGTCGCCCTGATCATGGACAACGACACCGAGGACGCGACGGAAAAGATCTCGGTCATGACGCTCCATGCCGCGAAGGGGCTCGAGTTCCCGGTGGTCTTTCTGCCGGGATGGGAGGACGGCCTCTTCCCCTCGCAGCGCTCGATGGACGAAAGCGGGCTCAAGGGGCTCGAGGAAGAGCGCCGGCTGGGTTATGTGGGCATCACGCGGGCCGAGCGGCTCTGCACCATCTCCTTCGCCGGCAACCGCCGGGTCTACGGGCAGTGGCAAAGCCAGATGCCCTCGCGGTTCATCGACGAATTGCCGGCGAAGCATGTCGAGGTGCTGACACCGCCCGGCCTCTACGGCGGCGGATACGGCGCGGCGGCGATGTCCTCGGGCATCGAGGACCGTGCGGCGCGCGCCGATGTCTACAACTCGCCGGGCTGGAAACGCATGCAGGACCGCGCAACGTCGCGGCCTGTCAGCCAGCCCCGCGAGGCACGCCACGTGGTGATCGATCTCGACGCCGTCTCGGCCTTCACCGAGGGCGACCGGGTTTTCCATCAGAAATTCGGGTATGGCACCGTCGAAGGGATCGAAGGCGACAAGCTCGAAGTCGCGTTCGACAAGGCCGGCGTGAAGCATGTCGTGGCGAACTATGTCGTCGCGGCCGAGACGGCGGACGACATCCCGTTCTGACCGGCCGCAGCCCGCGCACCGAGCCCGGAGCGCGCAATCGCGACGGCGAGGGGAAAAACAACGGCCCGGGAACCGGGCCGCTTTCGGATCATCCTGCCAGAAAAGAAAACGGCGCCCTGGGGCGCCGCAAGTGCCGTGATGAACCCCGAGGGAGGAGATGGGGCCCAGTCTTTCGGTGAAGATCGGCGGCACCCCAGGGAGGAGGAGGGGGCGCCGCCGGTCTCACTGTCAACGACCCGAGGGAGGAGGTTGGGCCGCCGATGGAGGGTGAAGATGCGGCGATGACAGGGAGGAGGAAGTCACCGCCGCATTTCACAACGTCGAACCCAGGGAGGAGGAGGGGTCCGTCGTATCGTCAAGGACCTTTCGGCCCGATTGGTCGCGGCGACACCAGGGAGGAGGACGGTGCCGCCGCGGATTTCCGGGACCTAAGGGAGGAGGAGTAGGTCCCAGGAAGAGAATTCATTTGCCGTAGGCGGCCTCCATCGCGATCGACTTGATCGCAGACGGGTGGATGCCAAGATCGTTCAGTTCGCGATCATTCAGTGCGCTGAGTTCGCGCACCGTCTGGCGGTAGACGCTGTAGCGGCGGCGATTGTCGCGCAGCGCGCTCAGGAAGCCGGCGGCCCGGTCGGCCAGGCCCAACTCGATGCCGCGGATCATGTTTACGTAAGCCATTGCTCAAAGCCTCATTTCGTTTCGCTGGCGCCGGGTCTGGCGCCGTTATCGCCAACATGGCCTTCATGCTGCGCTTGCACAATACCCGAAGGATTCAATGCCGCTATGCAGCAAACGCATGGCCTCCGGCGGAAATTTTGCGTTACGTTACGGCATCTTGCCCAAATTTTTCGCGTGCGACGCTACGGCTGTTGCTCTTGCGGGCGAAGCGTCCAATCTTTGGGCAGCCGCTGAACAGGAGATCAAGATGTCTGTCACCCAATCCGCCGTACTCGATGCGCTCGGCCGCATTGCCCTGCCCGATGGCGGTGACCTCGTGTCGCGCGATCTGGTCCGGGCGCTCGTCGTCGAGGCGGGGTCGGTGCGCTTCGTGATCGAGGCGTCGGATGCCGCGACGGCGCAGCGCATGGCGCCGGTTCGCGCGGCGGCCGAGGCGGCGGTGAAAGCGCTGCCGGGGGTCACGTCAGTGTCCGCGGTCCTGACCGCGCACGGCCCCGCGCCCAAGGCGCCGAACCTGAAGATCGGCGGTCATCCGACGCCACAGGCCGGGCCGCAGCCCGTGCCCGGGGTCAAGCGCATCCTCGCGGTGGGGTCGGGCAAGGGTGGCGTCGGAAAGTCGACGGTGTCCTCCAATCTCGCCGTGGCCCTCGCGCGGGCCGGCCGGCGGGTCGGATTGCTCGACGCCGATATATATGGGCCGTCGCAGCCGCGGATGATGGGTGTCACCGAACGGCCCTCTGCGCCGGATGGCAAGACGCTCATTCCGCTGAAGGCGCACGGCGTCACGATGATGTCTATCGGGCTCTTGCTGAAGGAAGGGGAGGCCGTCGTCTGGCGCGGGCCGATGTTGATGGGCGCGATCCAGCAGCTTCTGGGGCAGGTGGCCTGGGGCGAGCTCGACGTTCTGATCGTCGATCTGCCGCCCGGTACCGGCGATGTGCAGCTCTCGCTGGCGCAGCGCGCCCCGCTGACCGGTGCTTTGGTTGTGTCCACTCCGCAGGACGTGGCGCTGCTCGACGCCCGCCGCGCCATCGACATGTTCGGCAAGCTGAAGGTGCCTGTCCTCGGGTTGATCGAGAACATGTCCACCTATGTCTGCCCGAATTGCGGACACGAGGCGCACATCTTCGGCCATGGCGGTGTCGCGGCTGAAGCCGCGAAGATCGGCGTGCCGTTCCTGGGCGAGCTTCCGCTCAGCCTCGATGTGCGCCTCGCCGGCGATTCAGGCACGCCTATCGCGGCCGGCGAGGGGCCGGTCGCCAAAGCCTATGCCCGCCTCGCGGAGCGACTTGTGGCCGACGGAGTGGCCTGAACCGGCCCGATTCCGGGATTTCATGGCTCTGACCCCGCCCGTGTGGGAATACACGGGAAACGGCCCCAATTCCGGGGCAAAACCGAATCACCTTGACGTGAACTCCAGGTGTTTACGGGGGGTTTCGCCCCGTTTTTGGATCTGAATCCCATGTTCTTACCGTTCTCGCGGAGATCTTTCGAGAATATGCGGGAAATTATGGGACACTTTGCCTGGGTCGCGGCGCGTCAATATATTGTGCCAATATTTCAATATCACACCAGAAGTGGCGGTGATATTGTCCATTTTTCCACGAAATCTTGCTTTTGCAGCGATCTGCGCACCGTATCTGGTGTCTTTTCGGTCAAAATTTGTGTTGCTTCCCGTAATTTCCCATGGCATCCCTAATTCACCGATGAGGACGGGCTCAAACGGGCACTAAGACCCAAAAGGCGAAAAGCAGGTTTCATACAGGCACCCGCTTTCATCGAACCAGAGAGATCCGACGCGCGAGCGAGCAGACATCCCCCCAGGTGGCATGCGCAGTCGGACAACCCAGAGATGGGACGAGGGCGGCGGATTGGGCAGTGGCAGCAGCTCAATCCGCCGTTGTCCGTTCAAGGGCCCGTCGCGGATCTGGTCTGGCGGTTTCGGTTCGGGGGGGAGGGGACAGTGGTAAGGAGCGCGCCCGTTGGCACGCAGGTTCAGAGGATCGGATACGTTCAAGGTGGACGCGAAAGGTCGCGTTTCCATCCCCGCGCCGTTCCGCCGCGTGATCGAAGCCTCCGACCCTGACTGGAAAGAAGGCCTCCGCCCCAACATCGTCATCGTCTACGGACCCGAGGGCCAGGATTGGCTCGAAGTCTTCTCGATGGAAGCGATCCATGAGATGGACGAACAGATTTCCCTCATGCAGCGCGGCTCGGCCGATCGCCTGATGATCGAGGAGCGCATGTACGGCCAGTCGATCGAAAGCGTGATCGACGATGATGGCCGTCTGACGATCCCGCAAAAGCTGCGCGAGAAGATCGGGCTGAAGGGCGAGGCGTTTTTCATCTCGGCCGGCGACTACTTCCGCATTTGGAACCCCGAGACCTATGAGGCGAAGGCCGCGCGCCGCAGCCAGCGTCTGGCCGATCAGTATCCCGAGGACTTCGATCCCAGGAGCCTCCTGCCCCCTCTTCCGAGGGGTTGAGTGATGGCCGCTGCCGCAGCCCGAACCAGCGATCCTGCCCCCCATATCCCGGTATTGCTCAGGCCGCTTCTCGAGGCGGTCGCGCCTGTTTCGGGGGTGTGGGTCGACGGCACCTTCGGCGCCGGCGGCTACACGCGAGGCCTGCTTGAGGCCGGCGCCGACCGCGTGATCGCCATCGACCGCGACCCGAGCACCTTTCGCATGGCCGAAAGCTGGGCCGGCGCATATGGCGACCGGCTGACCTTGGTCGAAGGTACGTTTTCCGACCTGGATGCCTTGGCCGGAGAGCCGGTGGACGGTGTCGTCCTCGATCTCGGCGTGTCCTCAATGCAGATTGACCAGCCCGAGCGCGGGTTTTCCTTCCAGAAGGACGGCCCGCTCGACATGCGCATGGGCGACACGGGGCCGACGGCCGCCGACCTCTTGAACGAGGCATCCGAGAGCGAGATCGCCGACATCCTCTATCACTACGGCGAGGAGCGCGCCTCGCGTCGTATCGCCCGTGCAATCGTCGCGGCCCGTCCGATCGAGACGACCCTGCAGCTCGCGCACGTCATCGAGCGCTGCCTGCCGCGCGCCAAGCCGGGGCAGAGCCATCCGGCGACTCGCAGCTTCCAGGCGATCCGCATCGCGGTGAACGACGAATTCGGTCAATTGGCCGAAGGGCTGGAAGCGGCTGAGCGCGCATTGAAGCCGGGCGGCAAGCTGGCCGTCGTGACCTTCCATTCGCTCGAAGACCGCGTGGTCAAACGCTTCTTCCAGCTTCGCTCCGGCGGCGAAGGGCAGGGCAGCCGCTACGCGCCGGCGCGCGAGGCGGTGACGCCCGCCTTCACCTTGGAAACGCGCCGCGCCGTCGGTCCGGACGAAGACGAACTGGCTGAGAACCCTCGCGCCCGGTCCGCAAAACTCCGTGTCGGCATACGCACGGACGCCCCCGCCAGCCGCGCAGATCGCGCGGCCCTCGGCCTTCCGAAACCCGCGCTCAAAGGACATAACTGATGCGCAGCCTCTTCCTGCTCCTCTCCGCAATCGCTGTCATGGGATTGGCCTTCTGGGCCTACCGCGAAAATTACCGCACTCAGGCCGAACTGGCCGACGTGCGGGATTTACAGAGCGAAATCGGACAGTTGCGAGAATCCCTGAGCGTGCTTCGGGCGGAATGGGCTTATCTCAACCGGCCGGACCGCCTGCGCGAGCTGGCCGACATCAACTTCGAACGGCTTGGTCTTCTCCCGTTCGAGCCGCGTCAGTTCGGCGGCGTCTCCGAGGTGAGCTATCCCGCCGTTGCGCTGCCGCCCATCACCGAACCCGTCGACACGATTGCGCAGAACGAGGGCAACCCATGACCCGCACGCCGCTTCGCCCGCTGGCCCGCATCCTGTCCGCCCGCGCCAAGGGCGAGAACCCCGACGCGATCGAACGCGAGAATATCCGGCTGCGCCACGAGGCGATGCGCGACAAGTCGCGGGTCCGGGCGGAAGGGCGGCTCATGCTGCTCGGCGTGGCCTTTGTCGCGGCCTTCCTGACGGTCGGCGCCCGTATGGGCCTTCTCGCCGCCACCGAACCGGCTGAGCCGCAAAGCGCCGTTGCCGGCGCCTCGATCGTCGCGCAGCGTGCCGACATCACCGACCGGCAGGGGCGGATCCTCGCGACGAACCTCATCACCCATTCCCTCTACGCCCAGCCGCAGCAGATGGTGGACCCTGTCGGCGCGGCCGAGAAGTTGGCGGAAATCTTCCCCGATCTCGATGCGGAACGTCTGAAGAAGGACTTCACGGGATCGCGCAAGTTCCTGTGGGTGAAGAAGAAGATTTCCCCCGAACAGATGCAGCTCGTTCACGAGATCGGCGATCCGGGCCTCCTGTTCGGTCCGCGAGAGATGCGGCTTTATCCAAACGGGGCGATTGCCGCCCATATCCTCGGCGGCGCGAGTTTCGGTCGCGAAGGCGTGCAGTCGGCCGAGGTCGTGGGCACCGCCGGGGTGGAGAAGACCTTCGACAGCTGGCTTCGCGATCCCGCCAATGGCGGCGCGCCGTTGCAGCTTTCGCTCGATCTAACGATCCAGTCGACCGTGGAGGACGTGCTCTACGGCGGCATGAAGCTGATGAACGCGAAGGGCGCGACGGCGATCCTGATGGATGCCCGTTCGGGCGAGATCATGGCGATGGCCTCGCTGCCGGATTTCGACCCCAACACCCGGCCCGCACCGCTCCTCAAGGGCGACCCGTCCGACAGCCCGCTCTTCAACCGGGCGGTGCAGGGCGTCTACGAACTTGGCTCCACCTTCAAGATATTCGCCATCGCCCAGGCGCTCGACCTCGGTCTCGTGAACCCCGAGACGATGGTAGAGACCAAGGGGCCGATGGTCTGGGGCAAATTCCGTATCCGCGACTTCCACAACTATGGGCCGCAGCTTTCCGTGACCGACGTGATCGTGAAGTCGTCCAATATCGGCACCGCCCATATCGCCCAGCAGATCGGCGGGGTGCGCCAACAGGACTTCTTGGCCAAGCTCGGCATGTTCGACCCTACGCCGATCGAGCTTGTGGAGGCGCCGACCGGCAAGCCGCTCCGGCCCACAAAATGGCCCGAGATCACGACGCTGACCGTTTCTTACGGCCACGGCGTCGCGGCCAGCCCGCTGCATCTCGCGGCTGCCTATGCCGCCATGGTCAATGGCGGCACGAAGGTCGCACCGACGATCCTCAAGCGCACCAAGGTCGAGCCCGGCCCCCGGCTCGTGAGCGAGGGCACTTCGGCCATCATCCGCTCGATGCTGCGCCAGGTCGTTCAGCGCGGCACCGCGACCTTCGGCGACGTGCCGGGCTATCAGGTCGGCGGAAAGACCGGCACAGCCGACAAGCCGAAGCCGAACGGGGGCGGGTATTTCAAGGACAAGGTTGTCGCCACTTTCGCCGCCGCCTTCCCGATGTCGGACCCGAAATACGTCCTGGTCGTCTCGCTCGACGAGCCGGTAGAAACCTCGGGGACGGAGCCTCGCCGCACTGCCGGCTGGACCGCCGTTCCAGTCGGGGCAGAGATCATCCGCCGCGCCGCGCCCCTGCTCGGTCTCAGGCCAGAGCTTGAACCCGTGGCCGAGGCCAGCGTAATACGCGTGCGCAATTGAGGGCGAGCATGTATCGGGGGTTCAGCGCATGGCAGAGGCATCGAAATCGCTATCCGAACTGGGCCTGAGGGCGCAGGGCGGGCGCGAGGCGCGCATCACCGGGCTTTCCGTGGATAGCCGGCATGTGAAGCCCGGCCACCTCTTCGCGGCGCTACCCGGAACGAAGATCCACGGCGCCGAGTTTATCCAGTACGCGCTCCGGATGGAGGCCGCCGCGATCCTCACCGACCGCGCCGGGGCCGAGATCGCGAAGGCCGAACTGGCGGCGTCGAATGCCGCCCTGATCATCGCCGAGGATCCGCGACAGACGCTGGCCTACACCGCCGCCCTCTGGTTCGGCCGCCAGCCCGAGATCATGGTCGCCGTCACCGGCACGTCCGGCAAGACCTCGGTTGCCACCTTCACCCGGCAGATCTGGCAGGCGCTCGGTCTCAGTGCGGCCAATCTCGGCACGATGGGGGTTCTCGGCGATTTCACCGCCCCGCTTGCCCATACGACTCCAGAGCCGATCACCCTTCACCGCATGCTCCGCGACATGGCCGATGCCGGGATCACACATGCGGCGATGGAAGCCTCGTCGCACGGGCTCGACCAGGGGCGGCTCGACGGGGTGCGTCTCAAGGCGGCGGCGTTCACGAATTTCAGCCAGGACCACCTCGACTACCACGCGAACTTCGATGAGTATTTCGCGGCGAAGGCCGGACTGTTCGCCCGTGTCCTGCCCGAGGACGGCACCGCCGTCATCAATATCGACGAGGCGCGCGGCCGCGAGATGCTGGAAATCGCGAGGGCGCGGGGGCAGAAGCTTTTGACCGTCGGGCGCGACCCGGTGGCGGACCTCCGCATCACCTCGCAGCGTTTCGACGCGACCGGGCAGGACCTGCGCTTCACCCATGACGGCAAGCCGCATCTCGTGCGCCTCGCGCTGATCGGCGGCTTTCAGGCGGAGAACGTGCTGGCCGCTGCCGGTCTCGCGATGGCGGCGGGCGAGGATCCGCAGGCGGTCATCGACACCCTGCCCGATCTCGTGACGGTGCGCGGGCGGATGGAACTTGCGGCCAAGCGCGACAACGGCGCCACCGTCTTCGTCGATTATTCCCATAAGCCCGGTGCGCTGGCCTCGGCGCTGCAATCCTTGCGCCCCCATGTCATGGGCCGCATCGTCGTCGTCTTCGGCGCGGGCGGCGACCGCGACAGGCTGAAACGCCCCTTGATGGGCGAGGCTGCGGCTGCCCATGCCGACGTGGTGATCGTCACCGACGACAATCCGCGTTCCGAGGATCCGGCCGCGATCCGCGCCGAAGTCATGGCAGGTTGTCCCGAGGCGACCGAGGTCGCCGACCGCGCCGAGGCGATCCTGCGCGGCGTCGATGCGCTCCAGCCGGGCGACGCGCTCCTCATAGCCGGCAAGGGGCACGAAACGGGCCAGATCGTCGGCAACGACGTCTATCCCTTCGACGATGCCGAACAGGCCAGTGTCGCCGTCGCCGCCCTCGAAGGCCGGATCTGATGGCGGCCCTCTGGACCTCCGCCGAGGCTGCAGCCGCCACGGGCGGGCGGGCGACGCAAGCCTTTGAGGCAAATGGTATTTCCATCGACACGCGCAGCCTTCAGCCGGGTGACATCTTCATCGCCCTGAAGGATGTGCGCGACGGTCACGACTTCGTCCGTGCCGCACTCGACAAGGGCGCGGCGGGGGCGATGGTCTCGCGCATCCCCGAGGGCTGCTCGGAATCCGATCCGCTCCTGATCGTGCCCGACGTCCTTGCCGCGCTGACGGCACTCGGCGCGGCGGGGCGGGCACGCGCGAAGGCGCGGGTGATCGCGGTGACGGGGTCGGTCGGCAAGACCTCCACCAAGGAGATGCTGCGCGCGGTTCTAGCGGGGCAGGGCCGCGTCCATGCCGCCGAGGCGAGCTTCAACAACCATTGGGGTGTGCCGATCACGCTGGCCCGGCTACCGAAGGACGCCGATTTCGCCGTGGTCGAGATCGGCATGAACCATCCCGGAGAGATCGCACCCCTCGCAAGGCTCACCCGCCCGCACGTCGCGATGATCACCACTATCGCGCCGGCGCATCTCGAAGCCTTCGACGGGCTCGACGGCATCGCCCGCGAAAAGGCGGCGATCTTCGAGGGGCTGGAGCCCGGCGGCATCGCGGTGATCCCCTCGGGTCTGTCCGTCACCCCGATCCTTTCCGAGGGCGCCGCGAGGGCGGCCCGCGTCATCCGGTTCGGAGCGGAGCCGGGCGACGACTACCGCCTGACGGGCGTGACTCTCGCGCAGGACACGACCATCGTGAAGGCGGAACGCGCCGGCGCGCCGATCCTCTTCAAGGTGCAGACCGCGGGCCGCCACTTCGCCGCCAACGCGCTCGGCGTTCTCGCCGTGGCCGAGGCGGTCGGCGCCGACCCGGCCGTCGCCGCCTGCGACATCGGCCAGTGGCGCCCGCCTGCGGGGCGGGGGCAACGTGAGCGCATCTACCTCGACATCGTCGATGAAAACCTCTCCTTCGACCTCATCGACGACGCCTTCAACGCCAACCCGGCCTCGATGGATGCTGCCTTGGAAGTCCTCGCCGCGTCCCAGCCGCGCGACGGAATAGGCCGCATCCTCGAAGGTCGCCGCATTGCCGTGCTTGGTGACATGCTGGAGCTTGGACCGGACGAAGCCGCGATGCACCGCGCGATCGCCGATCACCCCGCGATCGCCTCTGTGCACCTCGTCCATTGCGTCGGGCCCCGGATGCGCGCGCTTTGGGAGCGGCTTCCTCTCCCTAAGCGCGGCGAATGGCACGAGACGGCTTCGGACCTGGCGATACGGGCGCATCACCTCGCCGATGCCGGCGATGTTCTGCTCGTCAAGGGTTCCAAGGGGTCGAAGGTCAGCCTTGTGGTTGACGCACTCCGCAAACTCGGGCAACCGGGCGCGGGCGAAGCGCGGGGGACAGAGTAGATGCTGTATTGGTTGTCCGGTCTGGCCGAGGGCGGCGACGTCTTCAACCTCTTCCGCTACATCACCTTCCGCGCCGGTGCCGCCTTTTTCACCGCGCTCATCTTTGGCTTTCTCTTCGGTCAGCCCCTCATCAACCTCCTGCGCCGCAAGCAGAAGAAAGGACAGCCGATCCGAGACGACGGCCCCCAGACGCATTTCGCCAAGGCCGGCACGCCGACGATGGGGGGGCTCTTGATCCTGTCGGCGATCCTCGTCTCGACGTTGCTCTGGGCGCGGCTCGACAATCCCTACATCTGGATCGTTCTTTTCGTGACCTATGGCTTCGGCATGATCGGCTTTGCCGACGATTACGCGAAGGTAACGAAGCAGAATACGAAGGGCGTGTCGTCGCGGGTCCGCTTCCTTCTGGGGCTCCTGATCGCGGCTCTCGCGGGCGGAATGGCTGCCTACGTCCACCCAGCGGACCTGACCAACCAACTCGCGTTCCCGGTCTTCAAGAACGCGCTTTTCAATCTCGGCTGGTTCTTCGTGCCCTTCGCGATGGTTGTCATCGTCGGTGCGGCTAATGCGGTGAACCTGACCGACGGCCTCGACGGGCTCGCCGTGATGCCTGTGATGATCGCCGCCGGCACGCTTGGCGTCATCGCCTATGCCGTCGGCCGGACCGACTTCACCGACTATCTCGGCGTCCATTACGTGCCGGGCACGGGCGAGATCCTGATCTTCACCGCCGCGCTGATTGGCGGGGGGCTCGGCTTTCTCTGGTACAACGCGCCACCGGCGGCGGTCTTCATGGGCGATACCGGCTCGCTCGCGCTCGGCGGCGCGCTCGGCGCTATCGCGGTGGTGACGAAGCACGAGATCGTTCTGGCGATTGTCGGCGGTCTTTTTGTGGTCGAGGCGCTGAGCGTCATCATCCAGGTCCTCTACTTCAAGCGCACCGGAAAGCGAGTCTTCCTTATGGCGCCGATTCACCATCACTTCGAGAAGAAGGGCTGGGCGGAGCCGCAGATCGTCATCCGCTTCTGGATCATCTCGCTGATCCTCGCGCTGATCGGGCTGGCGACGCTGAAAGTGCGCTGATGCGCGAGGCCGACCTCTACGCGCCGGTGAAGGCGCATCTGGAGGCGCAGGGCTACGAGGTCAAGGCCGAGATCGGTGACTGCGACGTCCTCGCCCGGCGCGGGGAGGAGCCGCCGGTGGTGATCGAGTTGAAGCTGACCTTTTCGCTGGCGCTGGTGATGCAGGGCGTAGCGCGGCAGGCGATGTTCGACCACGTCTACCTTGCGGTGCCGGTCTCGTCGGAGCGGGGCTGGAAACTTCGCTACAGGGACATTCTCCGGCTCTGCCGCCGTCTTGGCCTCGGGCTGTTGGCCGTGAAACCGGGACAGGTCGAGACGCATCTCGATCCGGGTCCGTATACGCCGCGCCGTAACACAGCCAAGGCCGGACGGCTCCTTCGGGAGTTCGAGCGTCGGGTGGGCGACCCGAATACCGGCGGTACGACCGGGATGAAGCGAATGACCGCCTACCGGCAGGAGGCGCTGCGCTGTGCGGCCCACCTTGCCACCTCCGGGCCCTCGAAGGTCGCCGAGGTCGTCGCCGCGACCGGCGTCATCCGGGCCGGGCGAATGCTTCGCGACGACCATTACGGCTGGTTCGACCGGGTGGATCGCGGTATCTACGCGCTCACCCCCAAGGGCCACGCCGAGACGGCGGGGCCGGGGGACGTGGCCAGGTAAGGTAGGTTTCAACCCACCCTTGCCCGAGGAGAGTGGGTCAAGACCTACCTTACGCCCACAGCCCCGAAGGGAAGGACCCGCCGATGACCCGCCCGCTTCACCCGACCGCCCTCGTCACCGGCGCCAACCGCGGCATTGGCCGGGCAATCGCCGCAGGGCTGATCGCCAAGGGCTGCCGGGTGACGATCGGTGCGCGGGATCCGGCCGGAGGGGCCGACGCCGCGCGGGCGCTCGGCTGTGCGTCCGTTGATCTCGATCTCGAGGACCCCGACAGCTATTTCGCGGCGATGACGGAAACGGGGGGCTTTGACATCCTCGTCAACAATGCCGGCGTGCTCGGCCACGCCTCGCTCCTATCGCCCGAAAGCGATTTCGACACGGCGATGCAGGTGATGGTGGCGGGCCCTCTCGACCTCATCCGGATGAACCTGCCGCATTGGCGCAAGAGCGGCTGGGGCCGGATCGTCAACCTTTCTTCCGACTGGGGCAGCTTCTCCGCCGGGCTCGGCGGGCCGGGGGCGTACGGTGTGGCCAAGGCCGCGCTCAATGCGCTCACGAAGGCGCTGCCGCGCGACCTTCCGCCGGGGGTGAAGGTCAACGCCATGTGCCCGGGCTGGGTGGCGACGCGGATGGGCGGAGAGGCGGCCCCGCGCAGTCCCGAAAAGGGCGCGGAGACCGCGCTTTGGCTGGCGCTTCTGCCCGAAGACGGGCCGACCGGCGGTTTCTTCCGCGACCGCCGGCCGCTCGACTGGTAAGCCTTATCCGATCGAGACGAGCTCGATCTCGAAGGTCAGGTCGTGCCCGGCCAGCGGGTGGTTCGCGTCGAGCGTGACCGTTTCGTCGGTCACTTCGGCGACCGTCACGGCGATGGCGCGCCCGTCGGGGGAGCGCATCTGCAACGCCGTGCCGACTTCAAGGGGAATATTGTCCGGGATCTGGGCGCGGGGGACCGCGTGGCTCGCATCGGGATTGCGCCGGCCGTAGGCCTCGTCCACCGGAACCGCGACGGTCTTGGCTTCGCCCACGGTCATGCCGGGCAGGGCCTTGTCTAGGCCGGGGATGATCTGGCCCGAGCCGACTTCGAATTCGAGGGGTTCGCGGCCCTCGGATGAATCGAACTGGGTGCCGTCCTGCAATGTGCCGCGATAATGGATGCGCACGGTGTCGCCCGTCTTTACCTGGGTCATGACGTCCTTTCGGAATGGGGATGAATGGCAGAGGCCGCGCCCTTGCACGGGTTCTCACGAGCGTCCAGCCTACCGGGCACGGGGGACGAGGTAAACCCGTGCGCCGTCCCGACGGGTGAACTTGCGGGCGGCGGGGGCAGCGGGCATTGTCCGGGAGCATTTGAGAGGTGGGGCAGAATGATTCCGGTTCAGGGTTTCGAAGGGCGCAAGGTGGCGGTGCTGGGGCTTGGCCGGTCTGGCCTTGCCACCGCGCGGGCGCTGATCGCGGGCGGGGCGGATCCGTGCCTGTGGGACGACGCGCCCGAGGCCCGCGCGACG
>JBNKFC010000416.1:0-3112 GCA_050289105.1 Paracoccaceae bacterium
ACGGAGAGCGCGCCTACGACATCACGTCGTAGGCAAGCTCGACACAAAGACGCAAACGGGGCCCGCGGGCCCCGTTTTTCTTTGGATGAACGCCATCTGCCGGGTCAGGCGGCGCCGTACAGGGCAACAGCGCGGGCCTCGAACGCCCGCACCACCCGGCGCATCGCCTCGTCGAAGACGACGCCGATCAGCTTTTGCAGGATCGCGCTCTTGAATTCGAAATCGACGAAGAACGAGACGTCGCAGCCGCCGTCCTCACGGTCGCGGAACGCCCAGTTCGAACGCATGAACTTGAACGGCCCGTCGAGATATTCGGTGTCGATCTTCAGCGCCTCGGGCCAGAGCGTTACCCGGCTGCCGAACCTCTCGCGGAAGACCTTGAACGAGATCACGAGGTCCGCCTCCATCACCACCGCCCCGTCGGCGCGCGGCGTGCGCGAGCGAATGCGGGCCGCCGCCGTCCATGGCAGGAAATCGGGATAGCGCGCGACATCGGCGACCAGATCGTACATCTGGCGGGCCGTGTAGGGCATTGCGCGCGTCTCGGAATGTGTCGGCATCCGCTCGTCCGTTGGTGACACTGGCGCCCCATGTCGCTAAATGGAGGCGCAAAATCAAGGGGCCGCCATGCCGCACCGACCCTATGTCATCGACGAGATGATCTCCGCCAAGGCCATTGCGGCCCGGGTCGAGGCTCTTGCCAAGGAGATCACCCGCGCCTTCAAGGGCACCGACAAGCTCGTCGTCGTCGGGCTCCTGCGCGGGTCCTTCGTCTTCATCGCCGACCTCGTGCGCGAGATCGACCTGCCGGTCGAGGTCGATTTCCTCGAAGCCTCTTCTTACGGCGACGCGATGGAGAGTAGCCGCGAGGTGCGGATCCTGAAGGACCTGCGCGGCGAGATCGCGGGCCGCGATGTGCTTGTCGTCGAGGACATCGTCGATACCGGCTTCACACTTCATCATGTCGTCAATCTTCTCAGATCGCGCGCCCCGAAGCGGCTGGAGGTCTGCGCCCTTCTCGATAAACCGTCGCGACGGGAAGTCCCGATCAAGGCGAGCTGGACCGGATTCGAGATCCCCGACGAATTCGTGGTGGGCTACGGTATCGACTTCGCGCAGCGCAACCGCAACCTGCCCTATATCGGCAAGGTCCGGTTCCCCGAAGCAGGGACATGAACCTGCGCCACCTCCTGCGGATGTCCCGCTGGGCGCGCAATCCGCCCTCGGCTCGCCGCGTCGTTCTGGTCTTCGCAGTCGTCGCGATCTGCCTCGTGCTTGCGGGTCTCGAATGGGCGGGCGTGCTGCCGCAAGGCTTCGGCCTCGATCCCCGTCCGAAACCGCCGAAGGTGCGCGTCCTGCCCTGATCAGGCAGGCGCGGGGGCGGCGTCTGCTCCCGCTTGTCCGCGCAGCCGCCCCGCGATGGCGGAAAGCGCCAGGGTCAGCGCGCGCCTTGTCTCGGCGATCCGGGGCACATCGGCAAGATCCGTGTGGCTCGCCACCCAGATGTCGACCGCGATGTCCGGCATCCGCCCCCGGACCCGTTCGAGCCGCGCGTCCTCGGTTCCGAGAAAGTCCGGCAGGATCGCCATCCCCTGTCCTTCGGCCGCCAGCTCGCGCAGAACGAGGAAGCTGTCGGCGGCGGCGACGATCTTGGCCGGGTCGACCTCCGCCGCGATCCACTGGCCGACACGCGACCGGGCCGCCGATCCGGATATCCCGAGCCAGGCGTCGCCCTGAAATGCCGGCGCCCGAAAAAGGCCGAAGCCGAGCATCGCCGCGGACTGACCGACGAGATCGTCCGGCAGCTTCACCGCTGGTCGCACCGTGATGTCGGCATGGGTCCGCGCGAGGTCGAGATGGCTGTTCGAACACAGGAGCTCGATCTTGAGATTGGGAGAGACGTGCCGCAACCGCGCGACGATCGGCGGCAGAACATATTGGCAGAACGAGTCGGTCGAGGTCACGCGCACCTCGCCCGCCAGCGGCGCGCGCGAGCCCTGAAGCATGCGGCCCACCGCCTGCACCGCCCGGTCGACCTCGCGCGCCGCTTCTATGATGCGTTTACGCGCGCCCGGGACGATGTATCCGCGCGCAGTCTTGTCGAAGATTTCGAACCCCGCCGCGTCCTCGTAGGCGCCAACACGCCGGAGCACGGTCGCGTGATTCACCCCGAGCCGCCGCGCGGCGGCGCTGACCGAGCCCTCTTCCGCCACGGCGAGGATGAATCGCAGGTCGTCCCAGTTCTCGCGCGTCATCGAACTCTCCCTTGCGGTCACGATTGCGTTATGTCCGGCCGACTTTCAGCGCCGAGCGACCGCTAAACCGCCGAAAATCAATGCCGCAACGGCATCTGTGCGTTTTTTCACCATTACCCTGCGTTATTTTCGATTGGTAACGATTTTTCTCACAGATACACTTTTTTCCATCCTCAACAGGGAGTTGTACGATGAAGATTTTTCTTGCCGGACTGACTGCTGCCACCCTCGCACTTGCCGGTGCGGCGACAGCCCAGGACGCCCCCTTCGCCCGAGAGATCAAGGCGCGCCAGGGGATCATGGAATACCGCGCGATCCAACTTGGCGTTCTCGGCGGCATGGCCAAGGGAGAGATCGAATACAATGCCGAAGCCGCGCAGAAGGCAGCCGACAACCTGATGACCGCGGTGACCATCGATGCGTCGATGCTCTGGCCGAAAGGGTCGGACAATTCCGCAAACCCCGCCTCGACCGCGCTTGCGAAGATCTGGGAGGAAGGCTCCGGCATCGGTGACAAGGGCAAGGCGATGGGCGAGGCCGCGGCGGCCATGCAGGCGGCGGCCGGCACCGGGCTCGACGCGCTGAAGACGGCGATGGGGCCGGTCGGCGAAGCGTGCGGCGGCTGCCACAAGGCGTTCCGGGTTCCGACGAACTGATCCGGGCCGGCATTCGGATGACGGGGGCGGGAGAAGTCCCGCCCTTTGTCTTGATGAGTGCCAAGTCGCCGGAATCGCCGCTGTCGACAGGCGGCCCTTTGCCCAAATCCGGCCAAACAGCCCGTCTCCACCTCAAGTTGTAGATGGCTAGCATGGAAGTTTATTCCAATTCCGCCCGCGCTCGGGCTTCCATTCCGCCGC
>JBNKFC010000417.1:0-18066 GCA_050289105.1 Paracoccaceae bacterium
ACCTCGCAGCCGAGGTCGGCGACGCCCGAGGGCATCAGCGTCGGGGGCCCGATCAGCCGGACGCGGTTCTCCATCTTGCCCAAGAGGATCAGGTTCGACCGGGCAACGCGGCTGTGGGCAATGTCGCCGCAGATCGCCACCGTCAGCCGCTGGATGCGGCCCTTGGCACGGCGGATGGTCAGCGCATCGAGCAACGCCTGCGTCGGGTGTTCGTGCCGTCCGTCGCCGGCATTCAGCACCGCGCAATTCACCTTCTGCGCCAAGAGGTCCACGGCTCCGCTCGCCGGGTGGCGGACGACCAAAAGATCGGGATGCATGGCGTTCAGCGTCAGCGCGGTGTCGATGAGCGTCTCGCCCTTCTTCACCGAGGAATGCTGCATCGCCATGTTCATCACGTCGGCCCCGAGCCGCTTGCCGGCAAGCTCGAACGAGGCCTGCGTGCGCGTCGAGGCCTCGAAGAACATGTTGATCTGGGTCATGCCCTCCAAAGCATCGGAATGCTTCACCGTGCGCTGGTTCAGCTCGACGTATTTCTCGGACAGATCGAGGACGGTGCGAATCTCCTCCGGGGCCAGATGTTCGATCCCGAGAAGGTGACGCGCGCGGAATGTCATTCAGGCCTCCGGTCCCCGTTTCGCCCGCTTATGGCAAAAGGACGCGGCGCGGGCAACGGAGAATGCGGGCGCTTGCCCCAGCGGGGGCGGGGGCCTAGCTTGGCGGACATGGACTCGGGCCTTGAACATATGGATTTCCACGCCGCGAAGGCGCTGCTGGAATGGCAGATGGAGCTTGGCGCCGACGAGCCCATCGGTGAGGAGCCCGTCAACCGCTACGAGGTTGCGGCCGAGGCGCCGAAACCGGTCGCCGAGGCGGTGGCGCAGCCACTCGACGAGGCGTCCCCCGACCCGGTCGAGACGGCAAGGGCCGCCGCGGAAAGCGCGACCAGCCTTGAGGCGCTGGCGGCGGCGCAATCGGCTTATGACTTCTGCGAGTTGAAGAAGGGTGCGCGGAACTTCGTTTTCGCCGATGGTAACCCGCAGGCGCGGGTGATGATCATCGGCGAGGCGCCGGGGCGCGACGAGGATCTCGAAGGCCGGCCCTTCGTCGGCCGGGCGGGGCAGCTCCTCGACCGGATGTTCGCGGCCATCGGGCTCGCGCGCACCGCCCATCACCCGGACGAGGCGCTTTACATCACCAACGTGATGCCCTGGCGGCCGCCGTCGAACCGCGATCCGGAGCCGGACGAGATCGCGATGATGCTGCCGTTCCTCAAGCGGCACGTGCAACTCGTGGACCCCGATGTGATCGTGCTGATGGGCAACACGCCCTGCGCGGCTGCACTCGGCAAGCGCGGCATCCTGCGACTGCGCGGCAACTGGACCGCAGCGTTCGGCAAGCCATGCCTGCCGATGACCCATCCGGCCTATCTCTTGCGCAACCCGGCCGCCAAGCGCGAAGCCTGGGCGGATCTCCTGGAGATCAAGGCCCGCCTGAAGGAGGCGACATGAATCGCATCGACGAGAGCAAGGACTTCATCCCGGTTCGCATCGCCGTCCTGACCGTATCGGACACGCGCAGCCTCGCCGAGGACCGCTCGGGTGATACGCTTGTCGCGCGGCTGACCGAGGCGGGGCACCATCTGGCCCATCGGGCGATCCTGCCCGATGAACGCGCCGAGATCGCCGGCCAGCTGCGCCGCTGGATCGCCGATCCGGAGGTCGACGTGATCCTGACCACGGGCGGCACCGGGCTGACCGGCCGCGACGTCACGGTCGAGGCCCACCGCGATGTCTACGAGAAGGAGATAGAGGCCTTCGGCACGGTCTTCACCATCGTCTCGATGCAGAAGATCGGCACCTCGGCCGTCCAGTCCCGAGCCTGTGGTGGCGTCGCGGGTGGCACCTATCTCTTCGCCCTTCCCGGCAGCCCCGGCGCCTGCAAGGACGCATGGGACGAGATCCTGAAATGGCAGTTCGACTATCGCCACAGGCCCTGCAACTTCGTCGAGATCATGCCCCGCCTCGATGAGCATCTGAGACGGAAGTAACGCCCTCGTGCGTCTAATGCTTTGCGCTTGGAGGAAAGGCCGGCGGCGACTAGAATTGCTGTTGGACATTAACTGATCGGATTATATGCGTTTTCTCACCCGCAGCCTTGTTGGACTGTTTCTGCTGTCACTGACCCTGGCGCTGCTGGCGGTCGGGGGAGTCACGCTGAAATCCGCCTTCGACATCCGGAATGCGGACACCGGGCCGTCGCGGCCGGCCGAGGAGCGTGCTTTCACCGCCCGCGTCGTCACGCTTGCGCCCGATCGGATCGCGCCGGTCATGACCGCCTTCGGCGAGGTGCGAAGCCGGCGCAAGCTCGAGCTTCGGGCCGCGGCGGCCGGACCGATCGTGGAACTTGCGCCGGAATTCGCCGACGGGACGGCGGTCACTGCGGGTCAACTTCTCGTTCGGATTGATCCCGCGGATGCGCAATCGGCGCTCGACCTCGCTCGCACCGGCATGATTGAGGCGGAAGCCGAGGAACGCGACGCCAAGCGTGCGCTCGACCTGGCCAACGACGATCTTGCCGCGGCCGAGGTGCAGGAAGCCTTGCGCGCCCAGGCGCTGGAGCGTCAGAAGGGGATTGCCGGGCGCGGTCTCGGTACGGCCTCCGATCTCGAGGCGGCGGAGCTGGCGATGTCGAATGCCAGCCAGGGTGTCGTGTCGCGCCGGCAAGCATTGGCACAGGCCGAGGCGCGGGCCGACAAGGCGGCGACCGCCCTCGACCGACAGAGGCTGACCGTGGCGGATGCGGAGCGGCGTCTCGCGGAAACCGAACTGCGCGCGGGGTTCTCCGGTGTCCTGTCGGGGGTCACGGCGGTTGCCGGCGGCTTGGTCGCCAAGACCGAGAAGCTTGGCGAACTGATCGACCCCGATGCGCTTGAGGTGTCGTTCCGCGTCTCGACCGCGCAATATGCCCGGCTGATCGACGACGGCGGACAGTTGAACCCTCTGCCGGTCAGCGCAACTCTCGACGTTCTGGGGGCGGAGCTTGTGGCCGAAGGGCGGCTCGCGCGCGTAGACGCGGCCGTGGGCGAGGGGTTGAGCGGGCGGCTGGTTTTCGCCACGCTCGACACCGCGCGGGGTTTCCGGCCGGGCGATTTCGTGACGCTGTCGATCACCGAACCGCCGCTGGACGATGTCGCACTGATCCCGGCGCGAGCGGTCGGGTCGGACGGGACGCTCTTGGTTCTCGGTGCCGGTGACCGTCTGGAAAGTGCCCCGGCCGAGGTGCTGCGCCGGCAAGGCGACGAGGTGATCGTTCGCGTGGGCGGTCTGGCCGGCAGGGAGGTCGTCGTCGAACGCACCGCGCTCCTTGGGGCAGGCATTCTCGTTCGCCCGGTGCGTGGCGACGAGGCGTCGGCGACGCAGGCCTCCGACGATCATGCAACGCTTGTCGATCTGACGCCCCAGCGCCGCGCCGCTCTCATCGCCTTTGTCGAGGCCAGCGGCGCGATGCCCGCGGCCGCCAAGGAGGAAGTCCTGGCGCGCCTGCGCGAGAATCCCGTGCCTGCGGATATCGTCAACCGCATCGAAGCACGGATGGGGGGCTAGCGCATGTCCGCGCGGCACGACCGGCTGGCGGCGGCAGGGGGGATCCTGTCCTACTTCACCCGCCACGCGACGGCGGCCAATCTCGTCCTCGTCCTCTTCGTTGCGGCCGGTCTTGCAGCGCTGCCGCGCATGCGGGCGCAGTATTTCCCCGACGTGGTCATGCAGGAGATCAACGTCTCGGTCGCATGGGAGGGGGCAGGCGCCGACGATGTCGACAACGGCATCGTCCAGCTTCTCGAACCGGGGCTGATCGCCGTGGAAGGCGTCGAGACTGCAACATCCACCGCGCGCGAGGGCCGGGCGAATATCTCGCTCGAATTCGAACCCGGTTGGGACATGAGCCGCGCGGTCAACGAGGTCGAGGCCGCGGTGGCGGCCGTGACCAACTTGCCCGAAGGTGCCGAGGCCCCGGACGTCACCCGACGTGCCTGGCGCGACCGGGTGACGGACATGATCATCACCGGGCCTGTCGCCCCGGACCAACTGATCCGGATCGCCGACGAATTCCTTGCCCGGCTGTTCCAGGCCGGTGTCACCCGCGCGACGATCGAAGGGCTCGCCGCGTCCGAGATTTCGATCGAAGTGTCGATGGTCGAATTGATGCGCCATGGCCTGACGCTTTCGGATATCGCAGACCGTGTCGCCGCCGAGACCGAAGCCGATCCCGCCGGCGAGGTGGCCGACGGCTCCGCACGGCTCCGCACGGGAAGCGAAAAGCGGTCGCCCGCCGCACTGGCGCGCATCGTGCTCAGGTCCGAGCCCGACGGCACCTCGCTGACACTTGGCGATGTGGCGCGGATCACCGAAACCGGTGGCGCCGATCAGCATGCCTATTTTGTCGGCGACAATCCTGCCATCGCACTGCGCGCGGACCGCTCCGCCGGCGGCGATGCAATCGCGATCCAGCGTCAGGTCGAGGCCGTCGCGGACGAGATGCGTCCGACCCTTCCGGCAGGGGTCAGCATCGACATGATCCGGGTCCGCTCGGAAGACATCACCGCGCGGCTCGACATCCTTCTGACCAATGGGGCGATGGGGCTTGGGCTCGTGCTGGCGCTCCTCTTCCTGTTCCTGAATGCCCGCACCGCGTTCTGGGTCGCGGCGGGAATTCCGGTGGCGATGCTGGCAGCCGTCGCGCTGATGCATGCCTTCGGCCTGACGCTCAATATGATTTCGCTCTTCGCCCTGATCCTGACGCTCGGGATCGTCGTCGACGACGCGATCGTCGTGGGCGAACATACCGACTTCCGGGTCCGAAAACTGGGTGAGCAGCCTTTCACGGCCGCCGAAACGGCGGTGCGCCACATGGCCGCGCCGGTCTTTTCGTCGACCATCACCACGATCATTGCGTTTCTAGGGTTGATGACGATCACCGGTCGTTTCGGCGATCTCATCCAGGACATTCCGTTCACCGTGACGGTCGTCCTGACCGCCTCGCTTCTGGAATGCTTCCTGATCCTGCCCAACCACATGGCGCACGCGCTGTCCAAGGCTGGGCGTGGCCACTGGTATGACGCGCCGAGCCGCGTGATGAACCGTGGCCTGGCTTGGGTTCGTGACCGGCTGGTGCGACCGTTGACGGCCTGGGTGATCGCTGCCCGTTATCCCGTTCTGGCCGGGGCCTTGGCGCTTCTGGCCTACGAGGCGGGGCTCTTCATCCGCGGCGATGTCCAGTGGCGCTTTTTCAGCTCGCCCGAACAGGCGTCCGTCACGGGCAATTTCACGATGCTCTCCGGTGCGCGGCGCGCCGATACGATCGAGGTGATGAAGGGCCTGCAGGATGCGACCGAAAAGGTCGCGGCGCGGTTCCGTGACGAATACGGCGTGGAGCCGCTTTCCTATGTCATCACCGAGGTCGGCGCGAACGCATATCGGCCCTTGGCCAGCGCGGAGGGCAAGGATGCCGATCTTCTCGGAGCGATATCGATCGAACTCACCGACCCCGATCTCAGGCCATGGTCGAGTTCCGATTTCATTACCGCACTGCAGGAGGCGGCCCCTAACCATCCGTTCCTGGAGGAACTCTCGTTCCGCGGCTGGCGCCATGGTCCTGCCGGCGAGGCTCTCGACGTGGAGCTGTCGGGCGCCGATACCGCGACGCTGAAGGCGGCGGCGGAGGCGCTGAAGCGCGCGCTGGCGCCCTTCCCGGAAGTCTCGGCGCTGGAGGACAGCCTTCCCTATGACAAGGACGAACTGATCCTTGAACTCACTCCGCAGGGCCGCGCGCTTGGCTTCACGGTCGAGGCCCTTGGTCGCGAACTCCGGGCGCGGCTCAGCGGCATCAAGGCCGCGAGTTTCCCGGACGGCAGCCGGACGGTCGATGTCCGGGTGGAACTGCCCGCGTCCGAACTCACGGCCGATTTCCTCGACCGGATGCTGATGCGCACCGCCGCAGGCGGCTACGTTCCGCTGTCGGACATCGTCACGGTCACGTCGCGCAGCGGCTTTTCGACGATCCGGCGCGAAAATGGCCTGCGCGTCGTCTCCGTGACCGGCGACATCGCAGAGGACAATGCCGAGCGGGCGACGGCGATCCTGACCGAGCTCGACCGCGACATCCTGCCCCGGATCGTCGAGCAGTATGGCGTCGGCTATCACCTCGCCGGGCTGAGCGAGCAGGAGGACACGTTCCTCAGCGATGCGCTCATCGGGCTCATGGCGGCGCTTGCCGGCATCTACACGGTTCTGGCCTGGATCTTCTCAAGCTGGACGCGGCCCATCGTGGTCATGAGCGTCATTCCTTTCGGGCTGATCGGAGCGATCCACGGGCATGCGGTCTGGGGAGTTCCCATGTCGATGTTCTCGGTGGTCGGCCTGATCGGGATGTCGGGGATCATCATCAACGATGCGATCGTGCTGATCAGCACGGTGGACGATTACGCGGCCCGGCGCGGGCTGATTCCGGCCATCGTCGATGCGGTCGCCGACCGGTTGCGACCGGTCATGCTGACGACGGCAACAACAGTCCTCGGCCTTGCACCGCTTCTCTACGAAGGGTCACGGCAGGCGCAATTCCTGAAGCCGACCGTGATCACGCTGTGCTACGGCCTCGGCTTCGGGATGGTGCTTGTGCTTCTGGTGGTTCCGGCGCTTCTGGTCGTGCAGGCCGATGTCGGCCGGATGGTCGCAGCGCTTCGCCGGGCGCTGCGGGCGGGTCTGCTTCGGCCCTTGATCGTTGTCGCGACGCTCGCCATCGTGGCGCTTTTCGCCGGTCTGCTTGGCCCGGCGCTCCTTTCAGGCGAGAGCCTCGCCCCCGCCCTCGGCCGCTTCGCCGCCGCCGCCGCCGTCTTGCTTCTGGTCGTCTGGGGCGCGGGGACGCTGGTCATAGCCCGCAGGATGCGGTCCTAACCGGTGCAACCCTGGATGTCGACGACCCGGCCCGACCCGCCGAAGACGGTGATCCGCACGGTGGAACGGTCGAGCGCGAAGGGCTTGGCGTTCGCCGGGACCAGATCGGCGGTGGCGTTGAGATCGGCGCCGTCGCGGCTGGTATCCGCCGGCGAGACCCAGACACTCTGATCGGCCAGCTCGACCACCGCGAATTCGTCGGGGCCGACGCGCGGAAGCGTGAGCCGCGAGGTCAGCCTGAGGCCGTCGCGGATCGGCTCGGCGGCGCAGCGCGCTGCGGAGAGCCCGGCAGCTGGACCAGATTCTGGCATCTGGTCCAGCGCGGCGCGGATCAGGGGATCGGGCGTCTCGGCCGCGCTCAGATCCGCGGCGACATCGACCGCGACCGGGACGCAGATCTCGTCGCAGACGCCGAAATCGATCCGGGCACTTACCGAGACCGGCTTCCCCGCGACGTCGGGGCGAAACTCGATCGGCAAAACCAACTCGCCACGATAGCCGATCGTGCGCATCCCGTTCAGGTCGAACACCTCGGGCTTCGGCCAGTGGAACGTCACGGCGCCGATGTTCTCCGACCCGGTCCAGTCGAAGCTGGGGGGGATTCCACCCTCGCCCGGCGCACGCCAATAGGTCTTCCAGCCTGGAGCAAGGGTCAAATGAAGCGCGGCCATCTGCGTTCCGCTTTCGGTCCGCCACCCGTCGCGCAAAGTCGCGTGGACGATGTTCTCAGGCAGACCCTGCGCGCATGCCGCAAATGCGGCAGACAGGCCGACAAGCGTCCCGGCGGTAACCGATCTGATCATTCGTGCGTTCATCTTGGCCAAACTAGGCGGTCGCCCGCCGAATGGAAGTCACAAGCGAGCCACTCACGAAGAGTTTTGTCGCCGCCAGCCCTTGCGCGTTCGGCCGACACGGCCAATCTTGGCAGAAGGAGGTGCCGAAATGAACCTCAGCGGAAAGCTACTGATCGCGATGCCCGGGATGGGCGATCCTCGCTTCGACCACAGCGTCGTGTTCGTCTGCGCCCATTCGGATGATGGGGCGATGGGTCTCATCGTCAACAAGCCGGCGCCGGACCTGTCCTTCGATCAACTGCAGGATCAACTCGGTCTCGCCAAGACAGACCGATCGCAGGAAATCAGGGTGCATTTCGGCGGTCCCGTCGAACATGCACGCGGCTTCGTGCTTCACTCGGCCGACTACGGAGGCGCGGGGACGACGCTGAAGGTCGACGAGAAGTTCGGGATGACGGCGACGATCGATATCCTCGAAGCCATCTCCGAAGGGCGCGGGCCGAACTCGTCGCTTCTTGCGTTGGGCTATGCCGGCTGGGGGCCGGGGCAGCTGGAAGACGAAATTCTGCGGAATGGCTGGTTGACCTGCGACGCGGCGCCCGAACTGGTCTTTTCCGAACAGAACGACCGCAAATGGAGCTTGGCGCTGAAAACGCTCGGGGTCGATCCGTTGACCCTGTCGGCAGCGGCGGGCCGCGCCTGAGCGCCGGTCCGCTTCCTTCGTTTCAGCGAAGGAAGGGAGACAGGGGAATGCGCCCGAAGCGGGCGCGCCTTTGGATCAAGCCGTATGGGACAAGACCGCCGGCCGGGGTGCCGCGGCGCGGCGGAGGCGGTCGTTGATCGCCCGGCCAAGTCCCGTTTCAGGGATCGGCGAAACGACGATGGTGCCGCTTGCCCGCGCATCCGCCTCGCGCAGGTAGTGGAATAGGTTCGCCGCTGCCTCGACGAGATCGCCGGTCGGCGAAAGGTTCAGATCGGCCATGAGTGCGTCTGGCCCGAAACCGAGCCAGAAGTCGCCGGGCTCCGGCTCCGTTACGCCCAGCCGGACCGGCGCAGCAGGCGCGTAATGCGAGGCGAGCTGGCCGGGCGCGGACGGCTTCGCCGCATCCCCGCCCGAGGCAAGTCTCTGGCCGAGGCAGGCCTCCAGCGCTTCGGCCGGTATGCCGCCGGGACGCAGGAGCACCGGGCCGTCTGTCATGCCGAGGATCGTCGATTCGACGCCGACCGGGCAGGCGCCGCCATCGATGACCGCCGCTATCCGTCCCGAAAGCCCGGCCATCACATGCTCGGCCCGCGTCGGGCTGACCTTTCCCGACGGATTCGCCGACGGACCGGCAATGGGCCCCCCGAAAGCCGTCAACAAGGACCGCGCCACCGGATGATCGGGTATCCGCACCGCCACCGAATCCAGTCCGGCGGTCACGAGCGGCGACAGACCGGAGGTCTCGCTGAGCGGCAGGACCAGCGTGAGCGGGCCCGGCCAGAACGCCGCCGCCACGCGCTCCGCACCATCGCTGAAGACGGCAATGGCCCGGGCCGCCTCCATGTTCGCGACATGGACGATCAGCGGATTGAACTGGGGTCGACCCTTCGCCTCGAAGATCCGTGCGACCGCGACATCCGAACGCGCATCGCCGCCTAGCCCGTAAACCGTCTCGCTCGGAAAAGCGACAAGCGCGCCTTCCGCCAGAAGCCGCGCGGCTTCGGCGATACCTGTTTCGGTCGCGCTGAGCAGATCGGTCACACGTCCTCCGGTTTCGTGACGTAGCGTTCGGGTTGAAGCGGCCTGACCTTGCGGCAATCCTGAAGGTCAGAGTAAGTGACATACGCGCCGGGGCCGAATTTGCCAAGGCGACGAGGAGGAAAGTCATGCCTTACCGCGCCCCCTTGGCCGACATTCGCTTCATCCTCGACAAGGTCGTCCGTCTTGATGCCGTCGCCGCGACCGACCGGTTCGCCGAGGCGACGCCCGATCTCGCCGAGGCCGTGCTGACCGAGGCGGCGAAGCTGTGCGACACGGTCATGGCGCCGGCGCAGCGCGCGGGCGACCTGACGCCGGCGAAGCTGGAAAACGGCGTGGTCCGCGCCTCCCCCGGATTTGGAGAGGCGTTCAAGGCCATTGCGGAGGGCGGATGGGTCGCCGTTTCCGCCCCGGTCGAGCATGGCGGCATGGGTCTGCCGCAGACGCTGAACATGGCGATCAACGACATGATGTCGGGGGCCTGCCTCGCCTTGCAGCTCAATCCGCTGCTGACTCAGGGCCAGATCGAGGCGCTCGACCATCATGCGAGCGAGGATCTGAAGGCGCTTTACCTGCCGAAGCTGATATCGGGCGACTGGGCGGGCACGATGAACCTGACCGAGCCGCAGGCCGGCAGCGATGTCGGCGCGCTGCGCGCCAAGGCCGAGCCGAATGGCGACGGGACCTATGCGATCTCCGGCCAGAAGATCTTCATCTCCTGGGGCGACAGCGACGTGACCGGCAATATCTGCCACCTCGTCCTTGCCCGCCTGCCGGGCGCGGCGGCCGGCACCAAGGGGATCAGCCTCTTCCTCGTGCCGAAATATATCCCGGATGCGGACGGCAATCCCGGTGTCCGCAATGGCGTCAACGTCGTCAGCCTAGAACACAAGCTCGGCCTTCACGGCTCACCCACCTGCGTCATGGATTATGACAACGCCAAGGGCTGGCTCGTCGGCGAAGAGCACAAGGGCATGGCTGCGATGTTCACGATGATGAACAACGCCCGCCTCGGCGTCGCGATGCAGGGCATCGGCGTTGCCGAGGCTGCCTGCCAGGCCGCCGTCGACTATGCTGCCGAGCGGAGCCAGATGGGCAAGATCATCGACCATGCCGATGTGCGCCGGATGCTGGCGACGATGAAGGCCGAAGTCTTCGCAGCGCGGTCCATCGCGCTCGCCTGCGCCGTCGCCACCGATTTGACGACCGCGACCGGAGAGGACGACTGGCGCGCCCGCGCGGCGTTCCTCACCCCGATCGCCAAGGCCTACGGGACGGATACCGGCTGCTCGGTCTCGGAAACCGCGATGCAGGTGCATGGTGGCATGGGCTATGTCGAGGAAACCGGCGTCGCGCAGTTCTACCGCGATGTCCGCGTGACCGCGATCTACGAGGGCACCAACGGCATCCAGGCGATGGACCTCGTCGGTCGCAAGATGGCCGATGGCGGTGAGGCGGCGTTTCGCATCCTCTCCGAGATCGAAGCGGGAGCCAAGGCTGCCCTTGAAGCCCTGCCACAACTGGCCGGCGACGTCTGGTCGGCGGCCGAGACCCTTCGGGAGACGACCGAATGGATGGTCGGGCAGGGGATGCAGGACCGGTTCGCCGGAGCGGTCCCTTATCTTCGCGCTTTCGCCCGCGTCCTCGGTGCGCATTACCACCTGCGCGCGGCGATGGCCGAAGGCGGCGACGGACCGCGCACGGCGCTTGCCCGCGTCCATATCCGCCGGCTCCTGCCGCTTTACGCCGCCCATCTGGCCGAGGCGCGGGAAGGGGCCGAGGGGGTCTTTGCGTTGGCGCCTGAAGTCCTGGCCTCGTGATGGACGCGCCGGCGCCGGAGGGCGGCATCCGCTATCCCTTCGCCGCCGCGCCAGAGCCCGGCGAGGCTGTCGAGGTCGCGGAGGGTGTGCTCTGGCTGCGCCTGCCGCTGCCGATGGCGCTCGACCATGTGAATGTCTATGCGCTCGACGATGGCGACGGCTGGACGCTGGTCGATACGGGTCTCGACACCAGGCAGGCGCGGGCATTGTGGGAGGCGATCCTGACCCGGCCGCTCGGCGGAAAGCCGGTACGGCGGGTGGTGGTGACCCACTACCATCCTGATCATATCGGCCTTGCCGGCTGGTTCCAGGCGCGGGGGGCGGAATTGGTGACGACGCGCACCTCGTGGCTTTTCGCGCGGATGCTGGTGCTTGACGAGCAGCCGGTGCCGGTGGCCGAAACCCTCGACTTCTGGCGCAAGGCGGGAATGGAGCCCACTTTGTTCGAAAAGCGCGCGACCGAGCGGCCGTTCAACTTCTGCGATGTCGTGGCACCCTTGCCGCTCGGCTATACGCGGATCGGCGAGGGCGACCGGCTGCGCATCGGCGGTCGTGACTGGGTTGTACGGATCGGTCACGGCCACGCGCCGGACCACGCGACCCTTTGGGAGGAGGGCGGCGATCTGGTGCTGGGCGGCGATCAGCTTCTGCCGTCGATCTCGGCCAATCTCGGCGTCTACGCGTCGGAACCCGCCGCCGATCCGGTGCGCGACTGGATCGAAAGCTGCGAGGGGTTCCGACCCCATGCCCGCGAGGGCCAGCTCGTCCTGCCCGGGCACAAGCTGCCCTTCACCGGGCTGCCCCTGCGGCTGACCCAGATGATCGAGAATCACACCGGCGCACTCGATCGGCTGGAGGCGCATCTGGCCCTGCCGCGGACGGCTGCAGAGTGCTTCCCTCCGCTTTTCAAGCGACCGATCGGCGAGGCGGAATACGGCCTTGCTCTGGTCGAGGCGGTTGCGCATCTCAACCATCTTCTCCATCGTGGGCGGGCGACGCGCGAGCGTCGGGAGGATGGAGCCTTGCTTTGGCGGACGATGAACTGACCGATCAGATTCAGACCTCGGCCGAGATCCACGAAGCCTCGGCGATGCCCTGCGCGCGGGTGATCCACGCCGATCCGGACGCGCCGCGGACGGCGGAGATGGAGCCGCTGCCCGAGGGCATCTCTGGCGAGCCGATCGAGGCCAAGAGTCCGGCGCAATGGGCTTATGAGAGGCTGATCCTCTACATCAAGAACTTCGAAAGCCAGCTCGACAATGAACACGAAGTGGCGATGGGCTTCACCGGCGGCGATGCCGGTGTCCTGCGGATCGAGGGGATCGGCTATTTCGACCCGGACATCGTCACGTTCTACGGTCATGACGAAGCCAATGCCCGAACCCAGCTCATCCAGCATGTGACACAGCTCAATGTCATGCTGAGGGCGATGCCGAAGGCGCCCGAGGTCGAGGAGCCGCGCCGGATCGGCTTCCGCCTTGCCGCCGATCTGGAACGCAAGTGACGACCGCGCGGCGCGCATCAACCGGGTAAGGTGGGTTTCAACCCACCTTACCCATGCTGCCTCAAATCCGCACTGCGCTGCGCCCAATCGCCTCGGGGGTCGTGACAGGGCCGCATGAATCGGATATTCGGGCTGAAACGCAGGTATGGGAGCGGACAGATGGCCGAATACAAGCACGGCAGCATGGACATCAAGGTGCAGGAAAAGACCTTTGAGGGTTTCATCCGCATGGCGACTTGGGGTGCGATCGTCGCGATCGGCGTCCTGATCTTCCTGGCGCTCGCCAACGCCTGATCGCCCCTGCGGGAGACGAATATGTCGATGCGCCGGCTTGCGTTCAGCCTTGCTGTGACCCTTGCGCTGGCCGCCTGCGGTGCGGAGCCCATTTGGGCCCCCGATGATGCCGTCGCGCGTGCCCGCTACGTGAGTGGTGAGCCGCCGTCGATCACGCTCTACACGGTCGTCCGCAAGAGGGGCAACGAAGGCGCGCATTCCGGTCTGATGATCGACGGAAGCCAGCGTGTGATGTTCGATCCCGCCGGCACCTGGCACCACCCGACGGTGCCAGAGAGGAATGACCTGCATTACGGCATCACAGAGCAGATGCGGAAGTTCTACATCGACTACCACGCGCGCGAGACCTACGACGTGATCGAGAACAAGGTCTTCGTCAGCCCCGCCGTGGCCGAAGCTGCGATCCGCCGGGCCGAGGCCTATGGCGCGGTCAACAAGGCGTTCTGCGGCAATTCGGTGAGCGACATTCTCCAAGGCCTGCCGGGATTCGAGACCATTCCGAAGTCGTTCTTCCCGAACCGCATCATGCGTGCGTTCGAGGAATTGCCGGGCGTTACCACCAAGATCCATCACGATGGCGACCCGGACAACAACTCTGGCGTGCTGCTGATCCGGAACAGCTCGGTCAGCCAGAGCGGCTACTGAATTTCAGTCGAAGATTCCCGTCACCCGTCCGAGCAGCATGAATGCGCGCGCGGTGCGAGTTTCGGCCAGCGCAGCGATGTCCTGATCGCTCGCGTTCTTCTCGAACTCGGTGAAGGTCTTGTCGAACTGCCGCAGGAAGTGGTGCGCCGCATCGCGGAAGATCGTGTCCTGCCGCATGCGCCCTGCCGTCAAGGCGAGGCTGGAGCGGTCGCGAACGCCGCCAAGAGCGGCAATGGTGCGGCCGCGTTCGCCTTGCGCGAAGCGGCGCCAGACTTCCGGCCGCGCCCGGTCCGGGCGCAGGTCGTCCATGTAAATTCCGTCCTGGCTGAGCAGCGTGAGCGCGTCCTGCGCGGCGCGGATGAGCTTTGCCAGACCGTGATCGTCGAGCGCCCGGCGCAGCGCGCGGAAGCCTTCCTTGTCGTTTGCGTTGTCCGGAAAGTTCATCGCCCTGATGAAATCCGCGACCGAGACAGGATTGGTCAGCACCTCGGCGGGGGTGCCTAGGGCCAGAGCGGGCTGTTCGTCCCCGGCCAACGCCGGCTTCGGCGCGGCAAGGGCCGCCTTGTGATCGGCCGAGGGTTGCACCGCTTCGCCGTCCCGGCGCGAGGTGAAGGTGACAATGGCGCTTTCCGCCTGCCGCGCCGCTGCCGCGATCTCCTCAAGCCGCTTTTCGACCGAGGGTCTGGTCAGCCCGGCCTGGGACTGGCTCACATAAGCGTGGCGCATCGCATCGATGGCCGCCTGAAGGCGCTGCGATTCCGAACGCATCGCGCGGGCGGTTCTGAGCGTGATCGCGGCGATCCAGATCAGCGCGACGGGCAGAAAGATCGCCACCAGGACCATGATCGTTCCAAGGGGGCCGCCCGAACCTTCGCTGTCGCCGGCAAAAAGGAAGAAGCCGCCGACAAGGGCCAGCCACACGAGGCTCACGCCGGCCGCTACGATGTCGCCGGCAGCAATGGCGGCCTCCGGCTCTGGCCGGGAATAGAGCCCGAAATCGGCGTGCGTCTCGCCACCCGGTTCCGGTTTGTGCTCTGCTGCCATCTCAGGACCTCCGTGCCGGCATCAGACGAAGCGGATGCTCAGCACTTCATAACTCTTCTCGCCACCCGGAGTGCGCACCTCGACGCTGTCGCCTTCGTCCTTGCCGATCAACGCCCTGGCGAGCGGCGAGCGGATGTTGAGAAGGCCGCGTTCGATATCCGCCTCGGCCTCGCCGACGATCTGGTAGGTCTTCTCCTCGTCGGTATCCTCGTCGACGAGCGTTACGGTCGCGCCGAACTTGATCGCACCGGACAGCTTCGTGGGGTCGATGACGTCGGCCCGCGACAGGAGCGCCTCGATCTCCTTGATCCGGCCTTCGACAAAGCTCTGGCGTTCGCGCGCAGCGTGATATTCGGCGTTTTCCGAAAGGTCGCCATGCTCGCGCGCCTCGGCAATCGCCTTGATCACGGCGGGCCGTTCCACCGTCTTCAGCGCTTTGAGTTCCTGGTCGAGCGCGGCCTGGCCGGCGCGGGTCATCGGTACTTTTTCCATCGTCGCCTGTCGAAGAACAATCGGCCTAAAAAATGCCGAGATTATGCGCAACACAAAGCTGGTAAACCCGGTCTGCGCCGTGAAAGTCAATAGGCGCGGTCGGGCAAGCCGGGCCGGGTGCCCAAAAACAACGAAATCGTGCCGAGGCCGAGACTTGAAGCTGTTTTTCCGACTGACGCTGGCTTACCTGGCGGTTTCTGTCGTCGCGACGGCCTTTTTCCGCGACCTCGGAGAAGATGTGGTCATCGATGCGGCAGTCACGACCTTGGCCTTTGCGTCGGTGATGAAAGGCACGCTTGTCTGGGCGTTTCCGGCGATCGCGATTGTGCCGTTCGCCACGGGCTGGCGGTCCTTCGCGGGCAATCTCGGCCAGGTCGCCTATGCGGTCTTCGGCAGCGTGATCTTTCAGGCCGCGTTCTCGTTCCTGAAATCGACCATCCCCTTCATCGTGCCCTTCTATGCGGACCCGAAGCTGGCGGCCGTCGACCGCTGGTTGCATGGCGGCACGGACCCCTGGGTGATCGCCCATCGCTGGGCGCCGGTCCTCCCGATGGAAAGGCTCTTCACCGTCTACCTGTCGATCTGGACTCTTGCGGCGATCGGACTTGTCGTGGTCATCGCGATGACCGACCGGGACCGACAGCGGATCGCGCGCTATCTGGTGCTGTTCTTCGGTGCCTGGATCGTTCTTGGCAATCTTCTGGCGCTGGCGGCGTCTTCGGTCGGGCCGGTCTACTATGACGCGCTGCTCGGCGGCGACCGGTTCGCAGGCCTGACCGCCGCTTTGGCCGAGCCGCCCTTCGCCGGATCGCGGATCAGCGAGGCGCAGGGCTATCTCTGGGCCGCCTATTCCGGAAGCGGGATGGCGCTTGGCTCCGGCATCTCGGCCTTCCCGAGCGTGCATCTCGGCGTGGCGACGATGACGGCGCTCTACATGGGCGAACGCAGCCGCTGGCTGATCCTGCCGGGCGTCCTGTTCGTCGCGACGATCCTCTTCCTGTCGGTCTATACCGGCTATCACTACGCCGTGGACGGCTATTTCTCGATCCTTTTCATGCTGGGGCTCTGGGCGGTCGTGCGGCGGGTCCAGCAGAGCGAGCGACGCTGGAGCTGGCACGGGTTCGCCGCGCAAGCGCGGGATCTGCGGACCGGGCCATGACGATGCGGGGCTTCTTCCTCTTTGTTCTGGCCTGCCTGGGCGTAGCGATCCTCGTTCTCTGGCGGCAGAGTGACGATCTCCTCGTGACATTGGGCGCAACCGTGAGCGCGACGCTCGCTGAGTCGGGCTCCTCCGTCAGTCCGGTCTAGTACGATGCGCTTCTCGGATCGGACCACTTCGCCGACCTGACCGAGGCGCTTCGGCAGAGCTCGATCGAGGGCTCGCTCCTCGGCGATATCCAGGCGGCGCTCTGGGACAATTACGCGCGGGGCGCCGGCGCCCTCGGCATCTCGGCCTTCCCAAGCGTCCACGTCGCCATCGCGGCGCTGACCACGCTCTACATCGCCGAACGCACGCGGAGCTTCGCGGTCCTCGGCCCGCTCTGGCTTGTCCTGATCCAGTTCCTGTCAGTCTATACCGGTTATCACTACGCCGTGGACGGATATGTCTCGGCTCTCGCCGTTTTCGGCGCATGGATGGCGCTGCGGCGCCGTTATTCTCCCCCAATGAGTATGGTCGCCACCGCCTTGAAATAGCGCGCGGCGTCATTGTTGCGTCGCGCGACCCGGTGGGCTAACGATCTTGCGCGAAGAAACGGGCGTCTTGCGGCGCGGCGAAAGGGAGTGAGATGGCCGAGATCGAACGCGAATCGATGGAATATGACGTTGTGATCGTGGGCGCGGGCCCCGCCGGTCTTTCGGCGGCGATCCGGCTGAAGCAGCTCGATGCCGATCTGAACGTGGTCGTGCTGGAGAAGGGCTCCGAGGTTGGCGCGCATATCCTGTCGGGTGCAGTTCTCGACACGTCCGGCCTCGATGCGCTGATGCCCGACTGGCGGGAGAAGGGCGCGCCGATCAAGGTCGAGGTGAAGAAGGACAACTTCTACATCCTCGGTGAGGGCGGTCAGGTCCGCATCCCGAACTGGCCGATGCCGCCCTTGATGAACAACCACGGCAAATACATCGTCTCGATGGCCAATGTCTGCCGCTGGATGGCCGAACAGGCCGAGGCGCTTGGCGTCGAGATCTTCCCCGGCATGGCCTGTTCCGAACTGGTCTATGGCGAGAAGGGCGAAGTGAAGGGCGTCGTCGCGGGTGTCATGGGGCTGAACGCCGACGGCACGCCCGGGCCGAACTACGAGCCGGGGATGGAGCTGCATGGCAAGTACGTCTTCCTGTCGGAAGGCGTGCGCGGGTCGCTCGCCAAGGAGGTGATCGCGAAATACGACCTCTCCAAGGGGCACTGCCCGCAGAAATTCGGCCTCGGCATGAAGGAGATCTGGGAGATCGACCCCGCGAAGCACCGCGAGGGCACGGTCACCCATACCGCCGGCTGGCCCTTGGGAAAGAACGCGGGCGGCGGGTCGTTCATCTATCACCTTGAGAACAACCAGGTCTATGTCGGCTTCGTGGTGCACCTGAACTACGAAAACCCGCACCTTTACCCCTACATGGAGTTCCAGCGCTTCAAGCATCACCCGCTGGTCGCGGACCTCCTGAAGGGTGGCAAGCGCGTGGCCTACGGGGCGCGGGCGATCAGCGAAGGCGGCTGGCAGTCGATCCCGAAGGTCGTGGCGCCGGGCGTGGCGCTGCTGGGCTGCTCGGCGGGCCTCGTGAACGTGCC
>JBNKFC010000418.1:0-12821 GCA_050289105.1 Paracoccaceae bacterium
AGAAGCGGCGCGATGCGGATATCCATCGTCTGATAGGCCTCGCGCGGCGTGATCCCGATCCAGCCGCGCCCCACGGCGGGGCGGCCTTCGCGCACCACGCGCACGTCTGGCGCGCCGTCTTCCAGCGCCAGGAATCCACCATTCGTCGGGGCAACCACGGGAGCCAGGCGGTCTTCCGTTGCGATCGCCTCCTCGAACTCGCGCGGGGCGGCGGGGCCGAGCGCGGCCACCCGCTCCAGCTCGCCGTCAGACAGCCGGTAGAGCCCGAGATCGGGGGCCGCATAGTCCGCCTCGAACCGCCCAGGCGAGACCTCCTTCAGCGCGAGCTGGGTCGTCGTGCCGTCCGGCGCCGTCACCGTCACCTCGCGCCCGCCTTCCTCTAGCGTCCGCCTGGTGATGGTGAGGGTGTTGCCGTTCGCCGTCGCGGTCAGCGCCTCCTCCTCGAGGTCGGGCTCCTTCATCATCCAGTGCGCAAGCCGGCGCAGCAGCTCAAGCTGCGGTCCCCCGCCCTCGAAGCCCCGCGCCCAGAGCCAGGCCTGATCGGATCCGAGGAGCGCCACGCGCCCTTCCCCGACCCGGTTCAGCACTAGAAGCGGCGCCCCGTCCGGCCCGTCCATGACGACCTGCCCCACCGGATCGGTGAGTTCGATATAGCGGGTCCAGCGTCCCCATTTGGGATCGCCGATCGATCCGGCCTCGCCGCCCTCGGGGGCGTAGGTCTCCAACCCCTCGGTCACCGGATGCCGCTCGCCAAGGTCCGAAACGCGGGGCAAGAACGCCCCGTCGACGACGCGTGCCGTCGGACGTGCCGGCAGGATGTCACCCAGGCCCGAATGGTAAAGGCTCTCGACCGACGCGAAGTCAGGCCCGGCCGATACCAGCACCGCCCCGCCGCCTTCCACGTAGTCGCGGATATTGTCGAGATAGGCAGAGGGCAGGATGCCGCGCAGCCGGTAGCGGTCGAAGATGATCCGGCCGAATTCCTTGCTCTTCTCGACGACCAGCTCGCGTGCCGGAACGGCGATCAGCGAGAGTTCCGAGACCGGCACCCCGTCCTGCTTGTCGGGCGGGCGCAGGATGGTGAAGTGGACGAGGTCGACGGCGCTGTCGGACTTGAGAAGGTTCCGCCACGTCCGCTCGCCCGCATAGGGTTCGCCCGAGACGAGGAGAACCCGCAGCCGGTCGCGGACCCCGTTGATCTGGACAACGGCCATGTTGTTGCGGTCGGTCAGTTCGCCCTCGGCTGTCTCCAGTGTCAGCTGGATGACGTTCTGCCCGCCATGGTCGAGGGTCAGCGGCAGCTCCAGATCCTCTCCTACCGGGACCGAATAGGTCTGCGCTTCGCCGCCATCGATGGCGATCTGCAGGGCGACGCGGCGGCCGGCCTCGGCCGCCGGCATGCTGCCCTGCTCCTCGATGCGAAGGATCAGGCTCAGCGGCTCGCCGATGATCCCGAAGGCGGGCGCCGTCTTGACCATCAGCCGCCGGTCCCAGTCGCTGTCATGCCCGGTGAGAAGCACGTTCAGGGGTGCGGGCATGTCGGGGCCGAGGTCTATGTCATGCACCTGCCCATCCGTGATCAGGATCGCGCCGGCGACACGGGCGCGCGGTTCTTCCGCAAGTGCCTGCGACAGCGCCGTCATGGCCAGCGTCCCCGCATCGTCCGCCCCGTCGCCGAGCGTGATCTTGCGCAGTTCGGTGTTCGGCAGGGCCGCCACCTCGGCCTCGACCCGCGCCACCGCGGCCGCGGTCTGCTCGACCCGGTCTGCGACCTTCTGGCTCGCGCTTTCATCAACGACGAGGATGACGATATCGCTCAGCATCCGCCGCTCCTCGCTTTGCAGCGACGGCTGGGCCACGGCCGCCAGAAGCGCCAGAGCGGCAAGGGCGCGAAGCCACCAGCCGGCAAGCCGCCGCCACAGTGCAAAGCCCGTGAACGCTGCCGCAAGGGCGGCAAGGGCCCAGATCAGGGGCCACGGGACAAGCGGATCGAAGACCACCTGACCCGTCATTGCCCAAGCCTTTCGAGAAGGGCCGGCACATGGACCTGGTCGGATTTGTAGTTGCCGGTCAGCACATGCATGATCAGGTTGACCCCGAACCGATAGGCAATCTCGCGCTGCCGTTCGCCGCCGAGACCGCGCCCGACAGGAAACATTGGCCGGTTGTTCTCGTCCACCGCCCAGGCCGAGGCCCAGTCGTTGCCACCGATGACGACCGGCGTCACTCCGTCATTGAGGTTGCGGAACGGCATCCCTTCAGCCAGCTCCGCATCCGCAGGCGCCGCCTCGACCCAGACGGCCCGGCCGTCGAACCGGCCGGGAAAGTCCTGCAAGAGATAGAAACTGCGGGTCAGCACATGGTCCTGCGGGATCGGCTCCAGCGGCGGGATCTCCAGGGGGGCCGCCAGCGCCTGCAACCGCCGGCCCTCGGGCGACGACGCGCCAAATCCCGCGACATCGGCGTCGCGGGTGTCGAATAGGATCATGCCGCCCGACCTGAGATAACGGTTGAGCTTGGAATAGGCGGCAGGCGACGGCGCCGCTTGGGTCGCGGTCACCGGCCAGTAGAGGAAGGTGTAGACCGACAGCTCATCGTTTTCGACGTCGACGCCCTGCGGCTCCACCGGCTCCACCGAGGTACGGGCGAATAGAATTTCGGAAAGCCCCCAAAGCCCGGCTTCAGCCACCCGGTCGGTCTCGGCATCGCCGGTCAGCACATGGGCAAGAACGACATTGCCCGCCGCGCGCACGACCTTGTCGTCGACCGCCTGCTGAGCGCGCAGACCACCCGGCGCGAGGACCGGCAACAGGAGCGCCAAAAGAACCGCCGCAGCGCCGGCACGGACTCCCCGCAGCCGCCCCGAAAGCGCCATTGACGCGATCAGGTCGGCCATCAGAAGCGCCAGGGCGGCACCAAGGATCCAGCCCTTCAGAGGCAACTCTCGGGCGACAGAAAGGCCCTCTACTGTCACGCCAGCTGGCCAGCTTGCCGCAGCCAGCACCCTGTCGGGCGAGATCGCATTGACCGCAAGCCGCCGGTCGCCCGACGCGTAAAATCCCGGCGGAAGGTCCGGACCGATCTGGCCGTTGGCCAGCCACTCACCCGGCACGCCGGGCAGGTCGCCTGCCTCACCGAGCGCGCCGAACGCGTCGAGAACGCGGTCGGCAACCCAGGTCGTGCCTGCGAGCTCCGCCTCTTCGGGCCGTGACGCGCGGCTTGAGATCGCCAGCCGCTCCAGCATCTGGACGTAAAGACCCGAGAGCGGCAGGTTGGTCCATTCGGCATTGGCCGAGACATGGAACAGCACGACCTGCCCGTCGCCAATCCGCCGCCGCGTAACCAGCGGCGTACCATCGGCGAGGGTCGCAACCGTTGCTTCGGCAAGATCGGGTCCCGGCTGGGCGAGGATCTGGGCACTGACGGCAACGTCCGCAGGCAGCACCAAACCTTCGAAAGGGGACCCCTCGGGGAAAGGTGCCAAGGCTTTGGGTTCCCCCCAGCTCATCGTGCCGCCAACCGACCGGCCGCCGACGCGAAGCCGCACCGGCAGAAGCGGATCAAGCTCGTCGCGGCCAACGTCCGAGGCCGCAAGATGCGGGCCGGCGAACCGCACCAGCAGTCCGCCTTCCTCGATCCAGTCCGTGACCGGCTCGACGTCGGCCACCTTGGCTATGTCGGCGAGGATGATCACATCCGGATTGGCCAGGAGGACATCGCCGATCGTGCCTTCGATCAGGTCGGCCGTCGGCGCCAGCGCCTGCCTGAGGTAGTGGTCCGGCGCCAGAAGCTCCAAGCCCTCGCGCCCCGTGCCGCTCGTCACCAAGGCCACCTTGCGCCGTTTCAGCGCATCATCGGCGAGCGCCACCGCCCCTGCCGTCGCTTCGCCCGCGATCTCGAACCGCGTCAGACGGTTTCTCAGTTCCGGCGGCAGGTCGAATTCGGCCTCCGCCACACCCTCGCCGGGCGTGAATTCCGCCGGTGCCCGCGCCAGTTCCCGCTCGATCCCGATGGGGTCGAGGCCCCGAGCCACGACCTCCGCGCCGGCAGGACCGTCTGTCCGGGCCCGCAGCACGCTGGCCGAGACCGTGCCGCCTTCGTAGGCCGGCGCGCCCAGCGCCACGATGTTGCGGGCGCTCTCCACGGCCGTCACCGCGCCATGCGCATCGAGTGCGGCGAGCAGGTCCGCCCGCCCGTCCCGCGCGATCCCGTCTGACAGCCACAGCGTGTCGAACCGCTCCTCGGGCAGCGCCGCCGCCAGCGCCGTCATATCCGCCGCCGTCGGCTCCCATGGCGTTGGCTGCAACGACGGGAGAGAGGCAGCGACCGCATCGGCAGCGGCGAAGACCGGGCCATCGGGGGGCACGTCGGTCAGCGAGATCATAGAGACCGGCCGCCCCGCGCGTCCGGCTTCCGACAGCGCCGAGGCTATGCGCGCCGAGCTTCGCGTCCAGTCCCGCGCGGAGGCCCAGCTTCCATCGGTGAGGATCAGAAGCGGCCCGTCGCCCGCCGGTTTCTCCTCGGGGTTCAGCACCGGGCCGGCAAAGCCCGCGATGATCGCCGCAACCGCCAGCATCCGCAGCAGGAGCAGCCACCACGGGGTGCGGTCCGTCTGCTGATCTTCGTCTTCAAGCCCAAGGAGCAGGGCGACGCCGGGAAAGCGCCGCCGGATCGGTGCGGGCGGGATCGCCCGGAGAAGCAGCCACAACACCGGCAACACAACGAGACCCCAGAGGAGCCACGGAACCGTGAAACCGATGGGCCCGAGGATCAGCATCAGCCGTCCTTCCTCAACGCGGCATAGAGCCAGAGCAGCGCGCCCTGGGCCGGATCGCCGGTGTGATGCGTGGTGAAAAGCCAACCCGCCTGCCGCGCGAGGCGCGCCAGCCGGTCCTTCCGCTCGGCGAGTCGTTCCTGGTAGCGCGCGCGCAGGTCGCCTGCCTTGCGGGTTTCATGGCTGACCGTGCCGGCCATGCTTTCGAAGATCGTGCGCCCGTCGAAGGGGAACGCCTCCTCGACCGGGTCGAGAACCTGCATCAGGACGCCGGTCACGCCCTTGTCCGCCGCAAGGCCCAGTGCCTTTTCGACCGCAGCCGGGTCGCCCATGAAATCCGACAGGAAAACCGCCCGCGATCCTGGCAGGATTGCGCGGGCCTCGGGCGCGCCGAAATCCGCCTCTCCCGCGGCGCGGGTGAAGGCTTGCGCAAGGCGAAGAAGCTGCACCTCGCCCGAGCGCGGCGGCGCGATCGGATCGGCGAGGCCCACCCGCTCGCCCGCCCGGATCAGCAGCACCGCGAGCGCTAGGGCCAGGAGGCGCGCCCGGTCGGCCTTGGCCTGCCGTTTCGCGTCGCCGGTGAATTCCATCGAGCGCGCATCGTCGACCCAAAGATGCACCGATTGCGCTGCCTGCCATTCCTTTTCGCGAACGAACTGCGCATCGGCCCGGCCCGACCGTCGCCAGTCGATCAGCCGCGCCTCGTCGCCGGCATGTGCGGGGCGGTATTGCCAGAATTCGTCGCCCATCCCCGACAGCCGCCGCCCATGCTCGCCAAGCTGCACGGTCGCCGCCAGATGCCGCGCATCGGCCATCAGCGGCGGCAGCGTCGACGCCAGCGCCTCGGCCGACCGCCTCAGGCCTGCCGGTCGTGCCGAATGGGGCGCGGCTTCGCTCATGCCGCCTCGGCGCGGGTGACGTCGGCGGCGACACCATCGATGATCGAGGCGAGGCTCTCGCCCCGGGCCCGCGCAGCAAAGGAAAGCGCCATCCGGTGGCTGAGAACCGGCCGCGCCAGCGCCAGAACGTCCTCGGCCGAAGGCGCCAGACGTCCGTTCAGAAGCGCGCGCGCCCGGACCGTCAGCATCAGCGCCTGCGCCGCACGCGGGCCCGGACCCCAGCTCACGCTGTCGGTGACGGTCTTGCCGGCCTCCGACTCGCCCGGCCGGCAGGCGCGAACAAGATCGAGGATCAGCTCCACGATCTTTTCGCCAACCGGCATACGGCGCACCGTTGTCTGCGCCGCGATGAGTTCGGCGGCGGTGAATATCTCGGGTGAGTCCTGCGTATCGACGCCCGTCGTCGCCAGCAGGATGTCCCGCTCCGTCCCGCGGTCGGGATAATCGACATCGATCTGCACCAGAAACCGGTCGAGCTGCGCTTCGGGCAGGGGATAGGTTCCCTCCTGTTCAATCGGGTTCTGGGTGGCGAGGACGTGGAACGGCGCCGGCAAAGCGCGGTGCTGGCCCGCGATCGTCACTTCCCGCTCCTGCATCGCCTGAAGCAGCGCGGACTGGGTGCGCGGGCTGGCCCGGTTGATCTCGTCGGCCATCAGGAGCTGGCAGAAGATCGGACCCTCGATGAACCGGAACGACCGCGTTCCGTCCTTCGCCGTCTCCAGAACTTCGGAGCCGAGGATATCGGCGGGCATCAGGTCCGGCGTGAACTGCACCCGGCCCGACTTCAGCCCCATCACGGTGCCGAGCGTGTCGACCAGCATGGTCTTGCCCATGCCCGGAAGACCGACGAGAAGCCCGTGACCGCCGCACAGAAGCGCCGCCAGCGACAGTTCCACCACCCGGTCCTGGCCGATGAAGCGCCGCCCCACCGCCTTCCGCGCCTCGGCGATCTTTTCGCCGAGGGCTTCGATTTCAGCCAGAAGATCGACAGGCTCGGCCATGACAAGCGCTCCTTCGTGGTTATAGTGGAAAGCATAAAGGCAGAAATCACCCGCGGCACCAATGGCAAAACCGGAAAAAGAACAATTGATCGTGAAGCCTTCGGCGGAAAACCTCGCAGCCGCCGCGTCCGCGGCCGGCAAGAAGGGGCCACCGCCCGTGCATCTGTGGAATCCGCCCTTCTGCGGCGATCTCGACATGGAGATCCGCCGGGATGGGACCTGGTTCTATCTCGGCACCCCAATCGGGCGGCACGGTCTGGTCAAGCTCTTCTCCTCGATCATCCGCAAGGATGGCGATGACTACTTCCTCGTGACGCCCGTCGAAAAGGTCGGCATCCGTGTCGTCGACGCACCCTTCGTCGCGGTGGATGCGGAGGCCGCCCATGCTGGCCGCGACCAGTCGATCACCTTCACCACGAATGTCGAGGACAAGGTCACCGCCGGTCCCGACCACCCGATCCGCGTCGTCCGCGACCCTGAGACGGGCGAGCCCTCTCCCTATGTCCTCGTCCGGGCGAATCTCGAAGCGCTCATCGACCGCAAGACCTTCTACCGGCTGATCGACCTGGGGGCGCACGAGAACCGCGACGGAACAAGCTGGTTCGGCCTGTGGTCCGGCGGGCAGTTCTTCCCCGTCATCCCCTCGGCGGAGCTGACCTGAATGCCCAGGTTCTGCGCGAACCTCTCATGGCTTTTCACCGAAGTGCCGTTCATGGAGCGTTTCCGCGCCGCGAAAGAAGCGGGTTTCGACGCGGTCGAAGTGCCCTTCCCCTATGACTGCCCAACGCAGGAAATGCGCGACGAGCTCGTCTGGAACGACCTGAGCTTCGTCCTGATGAACTGCCCACCGCCGAACACGACCGGCGGACCGCAGGGATATGCCGCGGTTCCGGGGCTTGAAGACCGCTTCCGCCGTGACTTCGACCGGACACTGCGCTTTGCCCGGGTGCTGAAGCCCCGCCACATCCACATCCTTTCCGGACCTGCGGATGGCGACGAGGCCGAAGCGACCCTTGTCGAGAATCTCCGCTGGGCCGCCCGGCATGCGCCGAAGCAAAGCCTCACGATCGAACCGCTCAACCGCAACGACAATCCGGGCTATTTCCTTGCGGACTACGACACGGCGGCCCGCGTGCTCGACACGGTCGGCGCCCCGAACCTCGGCCTCCAGTTTGACGCCTACCACGCCCACCGCATCACGGGCGACGTGATGGGGGCATGGTCCGCTCAAGGTCAACGCGCCACTCATGTCCAGATCGCCGGCTTTCCCGGACGCGCCGAACCCTTGGGCGGAGAAATCGACTATCCGGCCTTCTTCGCGCGGCTCGACGCCGATGGCTACAAGGGCTGGGTCAGCGGCGAATACGCGCCTGCCGGAAAAACGGACGACGGCCTCGGCTGGATGCGCTGATCCGCCACCTCTTTCCGGGATATCGCGAAGGCGCGCGCCTCCCGGCCGGTTTCAGGCCGGGCAATCCGGTCCTGCACAGCCGGAAGCGCGGGTCTCGGTTTCGAGCGTCGTGTGCTGGATGCCGAACTCCTCGGCCAGAAGCCGCTTCACCCGCCGCACGGCCTCGCTGAAATCGGTGCCTTCTTCCAGCACCAGATGCGCCTCGACCGACGACCGCCGCTCGTCCATCTGCCACAGATGCAAGTGGTGGATACCCACGACACCCTCCTCGGCCTCGATGGCCCGGCGCAGCGCCTCCGTCTCCAGGTCAGTCGGCGCCGCGAGCATCAGGATGCGGATCACCGGGCCGATCTCGGACAGGGCATGCCAGAGAATCCAACCCGAGATCATCAGCGTGATCACGGGATCGGCCGCGCGCCAGTCGAACGCCCAGATCAGCGCCCCGCCGATGATCACCGCAACGGAAGACCCCGCGTCGGCAAGATTGTGCAGGAACGCGGCGCGGATATTGGTGCTCTCCTTCGACAGCCGCCACGTCAGGACCGCCGTCGCAAGGTCGATGACAAGCGCCAGGCCCGCCAGCACGACGACGATGCCGCCCGCGACCTCCGGCGGATCGAGAAGCCGCACGACCGCCTCATAGCCGAGCCAGACCGAGATTACGATCAACACGGTGTAGTTCACCAGAGCCGCGACGATTTCCGCCCGGCCATAGCCGAAAGACATGCGCGCATTCGCCGGCCGCCGGGCGATGCGCCGGGCGGCGAAGGCAATGATCAGCGCGATCGCGTCGGAAAAGTTGTGAACCGCGTCGGCGATGAGGGCGACCGAACCGGACAAGAGCCCGCCCACGATCTGCGCGACAGTCAGAGCGAGGTTGACGATGACCGCGAGCGCGACGTTCCGGTCTCCGGCGCCCTTAGGGATGTGCCCATGCCGGTGGTGATGGCCTTGGTGTCCTGCCTCGTGATCGTGCGGCATGCGGGCTCTCCTTTCGTCCACAGATGCGCGCCCGGAGCCATCGGGTCAACCCCGGCCAAGGTTCGCGGAGCCGATGTAACCTGCACCGGAATATTCGCCCTGCCGGCCGGAAAGCACAGACAGGAACGCATCCTGCCTCAGTTCTGTTCCAGTCCGGCCGCCCCAAAGCGTGGTGCCCGGCCAGCGAGCCCCGCCATAACCGCCTCTATCTGATTGGCACCGCCGATGATCCCGGCCTGAAGCCGCGCCTCGACGGCAAGGCCATCGCCCGGCGGTAAGGTCCAGCTCTCCTCCACCAGACGCTTGGCGGCGCATAGCGCGTCGGGCGAGCGCAGCGCCAGTTCCGCCGCCATCTTACGCGCCGCCGAAAGCGGATCGGCGACGATCCGTGTGACCAACCCCAGTGCCAGAGCTTCGTCTGCCGTCACCACCCGCGCGGTCATGATCAGGTCTTTCGCCTTGTCCGCCGCCATCAGCCTCGGCAGCGACTGGCTGATCCCCATATCCGGGATGAGCCCCCATTTGGTCTCCATCACCGACAGCTGCGCCTCTGGCGCCGCCAGCCGGAAGTCGGCCGCAAGCGCAAGTTGCAGTCCGGCACCGTAAGCCACGCCGTCAATCGCCGCGATCACGGGCACCGGCAGCGCCTGCCAGGCGGTGACCGGCCGCTGGAACCGGTTCGGTTCCCCCGGTGGTGCCGCGAGGATCTGCGCCGTGAGCCCGTCAATGTCGGCGGCGAAGCTCTGCAACACGGCAAGGTCAAGCCCCGAGGAAAAGCACCCGCCCGCGCCCCGCAAGATGACCACGCGCAGTCCGCGCTCCGCCGCGAGCTTTTCGGCGGCCGCGGCAAGGGCGTCGAACATCTCCAGCGTCCAGGCGTTCTTGCGCTCCGGCCGGTTGATGCAGACCTCGGCCACGCCGTCCTCGCCCAGGCTCACCTTCACCACGTCGCTGCCCATCGCCGCCTCCCTCTGCTGCAACGCTCATCTTCCCCCGCTGGCCCCGACTTGGAAAGCCCGCGCGCCGAACAGGTGCCCCGAGGTCACCACACCCGGACACTGCTGACACAAGGCTGTCAGGAGCAGTGTGCGACAACGGGGCCATCAACCGCAGCGAAGGAGTACCCCCATGGAAACCCAACCCATTGTCGTCTGGAGCGAAATTCCGGTTTCGGATATCAAGAAGGCGGTGGCGTTCTACAACGCCGTCTTCGACTGGCAGATGACAATCGACGAAAGCGGCCCCAATCCGATGGCGATCTTCGGCGGCAAGATGGACACGGTCGGCGGACATCTCTATCCCGGCAAGCCCGCCGCGGGGAACGGTCCCACCGTGCATCTCGCCATTCCCGGCCGGCTGGAGGACGCCGCGATCCGTTGCCGCAAGGCCGGCGGCACCGTGATCGGCGAGACTATCACCATCCCGCCCGGCCGCTTCGTCTACGCCAAGGATCCCGACGGCAATTCCATCGGCCTTTTCGAGCCGAAGGCCGCCTGATGCGCCGGGCCGACCGCCTCTTCCAGATCGTCCAGTATCTGCGGGGCGGTCGGCTCCTGACCGCGCGGATCCTCGCTGAACGGCTGGAGGTAAGCGAGCGCACTATCTACCGCGACATCGCCGACCTCATCGGATCGGGCGTGCCGATCGACGGCGAGGCGGGGATCGGCTACCTGATGCGCGCGGGCTACGACCTGCCGCCCCTGATGTTCTCGATGGCCGAGATCACCGCCCTCGTCGCCGGCGCCCGCATGGTCCGCAGCTTCGGCGGCGCCGACATGGCGCTCGCGGCCGAAGAGGCGCTGACCAAGATCGCCGCCGTCCTGCCCGATGCCTTGCGCGACAGCCCGGCCGCCGTGTCGATCCACGCCCACGACGCTGGCGCGTTGACCGAAGCCGATCGCGCGATGATCGACCGCCTCGACCGCGCAACCGCCGGACACCGGAAACTGATCCTCCGCTACAGTGACGCGGACGGTCAGGCTACCGAACGCACGGTCCGGCCGCTCTCCCTGTGGTTCTGGGGCAAGGTCTGGACGCTCGTCGCCTGGTGCGAACTCCGCGACGATTTCCGCATGTTCCGCATCGACCGGATCGCTGCGGCGGAGGAAGCCGGTTCCTTCCGCCAGGAACCCGAAAAGAGCCTCAGGGTCTTCCTGCAAAGCGACGCCTGCCGGCGCGGGGCCTGAGTTTCTTCGTTACGCCGCTACGCTCGCCAAGGGCCGGGCCGCGTGGTGGCTCGATGCCCCCCGAGGCCGTCCCCCTCAATGCGCCTCGGCCCAGTTCGCGCCCTGCCCCGCATCGACCACAAGCGGCACGTCCAGATGCACGGCCGGATGCGCCGCGCCTTCCATCACCTCGCGCGCCGCGGCGATCAGCTTGTCCGCGCTGCCCTCCTCGACCTCGAACAAGAGTTCGTCGTGGACCTGCAAGAGCATCGTCGCCGGCAAGCCCTCGATAGCTGCCGGCATCCGGATCATCGCCCGCCGGATCACGTCCGCCGCCGCCCCCTGGATCGGCGCGTTGATCGCGGCGCGGCGGGCGAACCCGGCATGCGGACCCTTGGCGTTGATCTCCGGCGTATGGATCTTGCGCCCGAAGAGCGTCCGGACGAAGCCATTGGCCTTCGCGAAGGCCACGGTGTCGTCCATATAGGTCTTGATCCCTGGAAACCGCTCGAAATAGCGATCGATGAAGCCCTGCGCCTCGGCGCGCGGAATGCGCAGGTTCCGCGCAAGGCCGAAGCCCGAAATCCCGTAGATCACCCCGAAATTGATCGCCTTGGCCTGCCGGCGGATCATCGGGTCCATGCCTTCGACCGGCACGCCGAACATCTCGGAGGCCGTCAGGGCATGAATGTCGATGCCCTCGCGGAATGCCTGTTTCAGCTCGGGAATGTCCGCGACATGGGCGAGGATCCTGAGTTCGATCTGGCTGTAGTCGAGACTGACAAGCCGCATCCCCGGCCCCGCGACGAACGCCTCGCGGATGCGCCGGCCCTCCTCGGACCGCACCGGGATGTTCTGCAGGTTCGGATCGGTGGAGGCGAGCCGGCCGGTATTGGCACCGGCGATGGAGTAGGACGTGTGAACGCGCCCGGTATCGGGGTGGATATGGGTCTGAAGCGCATCGGTATAGGTCGATTTCAGCTTGGAAAGCTGCCGCCAGTCCAGCACGCGCGCGGGCAGATCGTGCCCCTCGGCGGCAAGGTCTTCGAGAACGTCGGCCCCGGTCGCATAGGCGCCGGTCTTGCCCTTCTCGCCGCCCGGAAGGCTCATCTTGTCGAAGAGGATCTCGCCGAGTTGCTTCGGCGAGCCGACATTGAACGGCTCCCCGGCCAGCTCCTGGATTTCCGCCTCGAGCCCGGCCATCTTCTGCGCGAAGGCGTTCGACATGCGGCTCAGCACGTTCGGATCGACCCGGATCCCGGCCATTTCCATGTCCGCCAGCACCGGCACCAGCGGCCGCTCCAGTGTCTCGTAGACGGTCGTCACATGCGCGCGGTGCAGGTTCGGTTTGAACGCCTGCCAGAGGCGCAGCGTGATATCGGCATCCTCGGCCGCGTATTTCACCGCCTCGTCAACGGGCACGCGGTCGAAGGTGATCTGCGACTTGCCCGAGCCGAGAAGGCTCTTGATCGGGATCGGTTCGTGGCCGAGATAGCGCTCGCTCAATCCGTCCATGCCGTGATTGTGGAGCCCCGAATACATCGCGTAGGACATCAGCATCGTGTCGTCGATGGGCGCGGTGCGGATGCC
>JBNKFC010000419.1:0-2263 GCA_050289105.1 Paracoccaceae bacterium
TACGACATGTACGAGCATCCCGAGAACCTGCCGCCCTATGCGCTGGGCGAGCTGGACTTCTGGTGGTACAACGCCGACAAGGCCGCCGCACTCAAGGCGGCAGGCGCGCTAAACTGACGCAGCCTGAGGGGAAAGAGCAGACCGGCATATGGGCGCCTATATCCTGCGAAGACTCTTGTTGATGATCCCGACGCTGGTCGGGATCATGTTGATCAACTTCACCCTGACGCAATTCGTCCCCGGCGGTCCGATCGAGCAGATCCTCGCCCGGATCGAGGGCGAAGGCGACGTTTTCCGCAACATCGCTGGCGGCGGCGATGCGGGCCAGCAGCAGCAGGTGGGCGGTGACGAGCGTTATCTCGGTGCTCGCGGCCTGCCGCCCGAGTTCATCGCGGACCTGGAAAAGCAGTTCGGTTTCGACAAGCCCGCGCCGCAGCGGTTCCTCGAAATGATGGGCAACTACCTGCGCTTCGATTTCGGAGAGAGTTATTTCCGTTCGATCTCGGTCGTCGATCTGGTGATCGAGAAGATGCCGGTGTCGATCACGCTGGGGCTCTGGTCCACGCTCCTCGCCTATCTGATCTCGATCCCGCTCGGCATCCGCAAGGCGGTCCGGGACGGGACGAAATTCGACACCTGGACCTCGGGCGCGATCATCGTCGCCTATGCGATCCCCGGCTTTCTCTTCGCCGTCCTTCTGATCGTGCTTTTCGCGGGCGGCAGCTACTGGCGCATTTTCCCGCTGCGCGGGCTCACGTCCGACAACTGGGAGCAGTTGTCGATGATCGGCAAGATCACGGACTATTTCTGGCACATCACGCTGCCGGTCGTCGCCTCCACCATCTCCAGCTTCGCGACGCTGACGCTGCTGACCAAGAACAGCTTCCTTGACGAGATCAACAAGCAATACGTGCTGACCGCGAAGGCAAAGGGGCTCACCGAGAGCCGCGTGCTCTACGGTCATGTCTTCCGCAACGCGATGCTGATCGTGATCGCCGGATTCCCCGGCCTCTTCCTCGCCGTCCTCTTCGGCGGGGGCCTTCTGATCGAGACGATCTTCTCGCTCGATGGGTTGGGGCGGTTGGGCTACGAGGCGGCGGTCGCGCGGGATTACCCGGTGGTCTTCGGCACGCTCTATGTCTTCGGCCTGCTCGGCCTTCTCATCGGGCTTCTGAGCGACCTCATGTATGTCTTCGTCGATCCACGAATCGACTTCGAGCGGCGGGCGGGCTGATGCGGCTTTCCCCCCTCAACCAGCGCCGCTGGCGCAACTTCACCGCCAACCGGCGGGCGTTCTGGTCGCTCTGGATCTTCCTCGTGATCTTCGTCCTGTCGCTCTTTGCCGAGCTTCTGGCCAACGACAAGCCGATCCTGGTGAGCTATCGCGGGCAGCTTCATTTTCCGATCTACAAGTTCTACCCCGAGACCACGTTCGGCGGCGACTTCAAGACCGAGGCGATCTACCGCGATCCGGCGGTGCAATGCCTGATCAAGACCGGCGGTCTGGTCGATTGCTGGGACGATCCCGAAGGGGTGATCGCGGATGCGGCCGACGGGGAGTTCGCGGGCGAGAAGGTCGAGACCGGCTGGATCCTCTGGCCGCCGATCCCCTACAGCTACAACACGATCAACAACGTCGGTACGGCACCTTCGGCCCCCGACAAGGACCACTGGCTCGGCACCGACGATACCGCCCGCGACGTGCTGGCGCGCATCATTTACGGCTTCCGCCTGTCGATCATCTTCACGCTGATCGTCACCACGATTTCGAGCCTGATCGGGGTGGCCGCCGGCGCGGTGCAGGGCTATTTCGGCGGCTGGGTCGACCTGACCTTCCAGCGGCTTCTGGAAATCTGGGGCTCGACCCCCGGCCTTTACGTCATCATCATCCTCTTCGCGATCCTCGGTCGGAGCTTCTCGCTTCTGGTCTTCGTCACCATCCTCTTCGGCTGGCCGGCGCTGGTGGGCGTTGTGCGGGCGGAGTTCCTGAGGGCGCGGAACTTCGAATATGTCCGCGCCGCACGGGCGCTCGGCGTCTCCGACCGGGTGATCATGTTCCGCCATATCCTGCCGAACGCGATGGTCGCGACGCTGACCTTCCTGCCGTTCATCGTCACGGGCGCAATCGGCGGGCTCGCGGCCCTCGACTATCTCGGCTACGGGCTGCCGTCGAACCTGCCCTCGCTCGGGGAACTCGCTTTGCAGGGCAAGTCGAACCTTCAGGCCCCGTGGCTCGGTTTCTCGGCCTTCTTCACCTTCGCGA
>JBNKFC010000420.1:0-1785 GCA_050289105.1 Paracoccaceae bacterium
GTGACTGGCGCCGGCGACGTGCTGGAGCCCGAACACGACGTGGCGGCCATCGGCTCCGGCGGGAACTCCGCCCTCGCCGCCGCGCGGGGGCTGATGGAAACCGACCTGCCGGCCGAAGAGATTGCCCGGAAGGCGATTGCCATCGCCGTCGATATCTGCGTCTACACCAACGGCAACCTGACTGTGGAAACCATCCGTGGCTGACGAGCAGGCGATCTTCGGCCCCGCCGACTTGCGCGCGGCGGTCGCCACCGGCCTCGTGACCGAAGCGCAGGCAGCGGGCATCACGGCGCTTGCACATGACCGTTCGGGCAAACGCGCCGCCTTACCGGCCGAGGATGAACCGTTCGAGTTCTTCAAGGGGTTTGCCGAGATCTTCATCGCGCTCGGCCTTTCCATCCTTCTTGGCGGCATCGCACTTTTGCTGACGATCATTGGCGGCGTGACGATACTGATCGCGGTCCCGGCGATCCTGGCGCTGATAGCATGGTGGATGGCCGGCTACTTCACCCTCAAGCGGCGGATGAATCTGCCCTCGATGGTGCTCGTCAGTGCCTATGCCAGCGGAATCTACGTCTCGGCCCTGACCGTCCTCGGGCAGTCGTCGATAGGCTTCAAAAGCGTTGCCTTCGCGGCCGCAGCCCTCACCGTCGGTGCGACCGCGCTCTGGTTCCGGCGCTTTCGGCTGCCCTTTTCGATGTTCGTGCTCGGGGTCTTCGCGCTTCTCGCGACCTACGCGCTCTTCACCCGATACAATCCCGGCAGCGATTATTCCTCCCTCGACGGCTGGGCCCGGACTTTCGTGCCGCGCGCCAATCTGACGCTCGCCTCGCTGACCTTCGGCGTCGCCGCCTTTATCGGCGCGATGTCCTTCGACCTGCGCGATCCGCACCGGATCGGGCGGCATTCGGCGACCGCGTTTTGGCTTCACCTTTTGGCCGGCGCGGCCCTCGTCAACACCATCGCCGGAAACCTCTATGCCGGTGGCGGGGCACAGAACGTGCTGCCCACGGCGGCGGCGCTTCTGGTCTTTGCCGTCGTGGCACTTGTCATCGACCGTCGCTCGATGCTGACGGCGGGCGTCGCCTACATCGCCGCACTGATCTACTGGGCTGTCGCCGGGGACGGCCAGGCAAGCCTGCGCGACTGGGCGACGATCATGATCATCCTCGGCACCTTCTTCACCGTCCTCGGAACCTGGTGGGTCCAGCTGCGCGCCGGCCTGATGCGCGCGCTGCCGGACTTCCCCGGCAAGGACCGGCTTCCGCCCTATCCGGAGACCCCATGACCAATTTGACCCCGCGCGAAATCGTCTCGGAACTCGACCGCTTCATCATCGGCCAGAAGGACGCCAAGCGCGCCGTAGCCGTCGCCTTGCGCAATCGCTGGCGGCGCAAGCAACTGGCCGACGACCTCCGCGAGGAGGTCTATCCGAAGAACATACTGATGATCGGCCCGACCGGCGTCGGCAAGACCGAGATTTCGCGCCGTCTGGCGAAGCTCGCGAAGGCGCCATTTCTGAAGGTAGATGCAACGAAGTTCACCGAGGTCGGCTATGTCGGCCGCGATGTCGAACAGATCATCCGCGACCTGATGGACACGGCCATGATCGAAACCCGCGAGAGGATGCGCGAAGAGGTCAAGGCCCGCGCCCATCAGGCGGCTGAGGAACGCGTGGTCGAGGCCATCGCCGGGCCGGATGCCCGCGAGCAGACGCGCGAGATGTTCCGGTCGCGGCTGAAGAAGGGTGAACTGGACAACACCATGATCGAATTGGAAGTGGCC
>JBNKFC010000421.1:0-2343 GCA_050289105.1 Paracoccaceae bacterium
TGAAGCGCTTGACGCAAAGGGTTTTTTCAATCCCTTCCTCTATAGCGTGAAATCTGCGGCTGTCAGGAGATTTTCGCGACACACCCGCCCAGGTTTCCACATGAGCGACAAAGAATATCCTCGGTGGCGATTGCGTCTGAGCGGTCCTGACCCCATCGAGCGGTCCGTTTCGATCGGTCTCAAACGGTCAGCCGGCGGCCTTCGGGAAGGGCCCAATCCGGCAGGGCGGTTGCCGGTCTCACTCGCTCATGAGGAGGGTCAGCGCCCCGTCGGAAACGTGACCTTTTTTCGCCGTCGCGGCTAGTTGCGTTCGGTTGCGCTCGGCACCCGGGGGGTCGACCGGTCTCCCTGAATGCGGGCGGCGACTGCGACGACGAGCGTTTGGGCTAGGCATATAGGGGCAGAGAGCGAGCGTGTGAACTTGTGGTCGCGTTCGGGCACGGCGAACACTGTGCCGGCAGATTTCGCGAGGGGGGACAAGGTGCTGTCGGTGATCGCGACGATCGGAACGCCATTGCGGCCCGCCTCGTCGACGATCGAAACCACCTCGTTCGCGTAATAGCGGAACGAGACCGCGACCAGCGCGTCGCCCGGTCGCATGGTCCGGGCCATGTGGGTCGCGAGACCGCCGGCGGCATCGAGGCTGACGGCCCTGATGCCCAGCATGCTCAGCATGTAGCGGATCAGGTTGGCGACCGGCTCGGCCCTGAGCTGGCCGAGAACGAAGACCGTATCGGCCCGACAGAGCGTGTCCGCGGCGGCGGCAATGTCCTCGGGGCGGATATCCTGCATCAGGGCTTCGATGGAGCGCAGATCCTGCAGCACCATGTCGCGCAGAAAACCGAGATCGGACGTGTCGCCCCGGCCCGCGAGGTCGGCTTTCAGTGCGCGCGACCGGGCCTCGAAACCCGGGGCCGCCGTGGCGAGACGCTTCTGAAAGAGCGTCTGCAATTCCTTGAACCCCTTGTAACCCAAGGACTGCGCGAACCGCACGAAGCTCGATGCGTGAATGCCCACACGTTCGGCAATCGAATTGACCGGCTGAACGGCGACCTCGTTGGGGTTCTGCGTCAGATAGACCGAGATCGTCTGATAGCTCTTGCTCATCTGATCGTAGCGCTCATGGATGAGCCGGATCAGGGCTTCGTAGTCGTCCGGTGGCTTCGGTTTGTCGAGCATTCCGTGTCCTCCTCGGCCAAGCCTGCACTTTGTGTTGTGGAAATGGGGGCGTCCGTTGACGGTCGTTGCGGCTTCCCGTTTCCGTCTCCGGCTACACCGCGATCCAGGCCCGGTCCTGGGACGACCGATGGATCGCCTCCACGATGGACTGGATGCGCAGTCCAGCGCGAAAGCCGAAGGGTTCGGGGCCGCCGCCGGCGATGGCGTCGACGAAGCGGGCGACCTCGATGGCCTTCAGGTCGTTGAACCCGAGTTGATGGCCGGGGGCGACGCAGAAGCGGCCATAGGGCGGGTGATCCGGACCCGCCTCGATGCGGCGGAAGCCGCGTCGGCCCGCCGGATCCGATGTGGAATAGAAATGTAGTTCGTTGAACCGTTCCTGGCTGAAGGCAAGGGCCCCCTTGGTTCCGTAAACCTCGAAGTCGTGCTGCATCTTCCGCCCGGTCGCGATCCAGTTGCCCTCGATCGATCCCGTCGCGCCGTTACCGAAGCGCAGGAAGGCGCGGCCGACATCGTCGACCTCCACCTTTCTCATGCCACCTTTGCCGTCGGGGCGTGTGCCGATCATGGTCACGCAGTCGCCCATGACCTGCGTGATCGGGCCCATGAGGTATTCCGCGGTGGCGAGCGCATGGCTGCCGATATCGGCCAGGGCACCGCCGCCCGCCGGATCGTGACGGAAGGTCCACGCGCCGTTTGCATCGGCCATGTAGTCCTCGGCATGGAGCCCGCGGTAGCCGCGGATCTCGCCAAGCTCGCCGGCGTCGATCATGTCCCGCGCGAGCCCGATCATGGGATTGCAGAGGTAGTTGAACCCCACCTGCGTCTTCACGCCTGCCACCTCGGCGGCCTCGGCCATGTCGCGCGCGTCGGTGGCGAGCGGGGCCAGCGGCTTTTCGCAATAGACGTGCTTGCCTGCGGCGATGGCGGCCAGCGACATTTCCTTGTGCAGCGCGTTCGGCACCGTGATCGAGACGAGGTCGATTTCCGGATCGGCGACCACCGACCGCCAGTCTCCGGTCGAGCGTTCGAAGCCGAGCTGGCGGGCGGCCTCGGCCGCTGCCGCATCGGTGACGTCCGCCACGGTGCGGAGCCTGAGCCGCCGCGGCAGGTCGAAGATCTTGGGCGCCATGGTGAAGCCGAACGCATGGGCCTTGCCCATGA
>JBNKFC010000422.1:0-3361 GCA_050289105.1 Paracoccaceae bacterium
GGCCAGATCGTCGGCATTGGCCGGGCCGTCGGCGAGGGCGGCGCGGATCGCGGATTCGCGGGCGCGACGATGGGCCGCCAGCTCGGTGATCCGGCCCGCCGGATCTTCGACCGGATCGCCATGTCCGGAATAGAGCCGCCGCGCGCCCAGGCCCGCGAGTAGATCGAGAGAGGCCATGTAGGCGCCCATGTCGCCATCCGGCGGCGAGACGAGGGAAGATGACCAGCCCATCACGTGATCGCCACAGAAGACCGCATCCTCCGACTGAAAACTGAGATGGTTGCCGAAATGTCCCGGCGTGTGAAGCGCGCGCACCGTCCATCCCTCGCCGGCGACCTCGTCGCCGTGGGCGAGGGCCTCGTCCGGGACGAAGCCGGCGTCGACACCCTCTCCCCCTTCGAGCCCCCCTTGCGCGGCGATCCGGTCCATCTCTGCCGACCGTCCCGCCCTCGCGTCGCCGAAGGCCAGGATCGGGGCGCCGGTCGCCTCCGAGAGCGGCCGGGCCAGCGGCGAATGATCGAGATGCGCGTGGGTGACGAAGATATGGCTGACGGTCTCGCCCGGCGACAGGGCGCCGAGAAGGGCCGCGAGGTGGCGCGGATCGGCGGGGCCGGGGTCGATCACCGCCACGCGGCCTTCGCCAAGGATGTAGCTGTTGGTGCCGTGGAGCGTCATCGGCGAGGGGTTCGGCGCCAGCACGACGCGCAGGCCGGCGGCGAGTCGCTGGGCCGCGCCGGGACGGGGCCTGATTTCGCTGACGTCGGTCATCTTGCGCTTTCTCTCGCTTTGCCGGCCGGATAGGGTCGGCCCATGATCTCGGCCTGGTTCAAGAGTGTCCTGCCGCGCGGCCTTTACGGCCGGGCAGCGCTCATCCTGATCCTGCCCATCGTGATCATCCAGCTCGTGGTGTCCATAGCCTTCATCCAGCGTCATTTCGAGGGCGTGACCCGGCAGATGAGCCGCAACATCGCCCAGGAGATCGCGTTGGTCCTGCGCGAGGTGGAGGCCAAGCCGGACGTCGCCGCTGCGGGCCGCGAGGCGGCGGCGCTTGGCGATGCGCTCGCCATGACGGTGAGCCTGCCGGCGACGGAGACAGCGCCCACGGTCGATTCCCGATTGTTCTACGACCTTTCGGGCCGGGTGCTGATCGCGACGTTGAGGGGTGCATTCGAGGGGCTCGGGCCGGTCGATCTGTCGAACCTGCGCCGCGTCCGGTTGGTTCTCGAGACTCTGCATGGGCCGATGGAGATCGAGTTCGACCGCAGCCGCGTGTCGGCCAGCAATCCGCACCAGCTTCTGGTCCTGATGGTCTTCACCGGCCTCTTGATGACGCTGATTGCGTTTCTCTTCCTGCGCAACCAGCTGCGGCCGATCCGCCGGCTTGCCCGGGCTGCGGAGGCGTTCGGCAAGGGCAGGATCGTGCCCTATCGGCCCACGGGCGCGATCGAGGTCCGCTCGGCCGGCAATGCCTTTCTCGACATGCGGGCGCGGATCGAACGCCAGATCGAACAGCGCACGCTTCTGCTGTCCGGCATCAGCCACGATCTGCGAACACCGCTGACCCGGCTGAAGCTCGGGCTCTCGATGCTCGGCGACGATGCCGATGCGGCGGCGATGAGCCGCGATGTCGACGAGATGGAACGGTTGCTCGACGCCTTCCTTGCCTTCGTCCGCGGTGACGCGACCGAGGAGGACGCGGTGTTGCAGGACCCGGTGCCGCTGGTCCGCGCCATCGTCGAGGATGCGAGGCGGAGCGGTCAGAACGTCGTCCTTCACGCGGTGGAGGGGGCAGGGGAGGCGCCGTTGCGGGCCGGAACCGTGCGCCGCGCGGTCGAAAACCTGATCGGCAATGCGACGCGCTACGGAACCCGCGCGGAGGTCTCGCTGGCGATTCTCGACCGATCGATCCGCATCACGGTGGAAGATGACGGTCCGGGCATCGCGAAGGAGCGCCGGGACGAGGCGATGCGCCCCTTCACCCGGCTCGACACCGCGCGCAACCAGGATCGCGGGTCCGGCGTCGGTCTCGGCCTCGCCATCACCGCCGATATCGCGCGCAGCCATGGCGGCACGCTTCGCCTCGGCGACAGCGCCCGGCTCGGCGGCCTGAAGGCCGAACTCGTCCTGGCTCGCTGACCGAAGCCCGGGACCCCGGCGTCAGAACAGAAGCGAGCCGAGCGCGAACCAGGCCGGAACCGCCAGAAGAAGGACCGGCAGGATCCACCAACCGCCGACCATCTCGCGCTCCTCGGCCGCGCCGGGGGGCGGCTCATAGCTCGGATCGCCGCTGTCGAGCGGGGTGATTTCCTGGATGTACCAGTATTCGAGAGCGTCCCGCTGCGCGAAATCCTCCGCGCCGCGGCGCTGCGCCGTGCCGTTTCGTTCCACCATGACCACTTCCCTTTGCCCGGGAAAAGCTTTGCCCATGATGTCTTGCGATTTGGTTATCGACGCCGGGAACGGGTGGTAGGCCCGGAGGGACTCGAACCCCCAACCAAGGCGTTATGAGCGCCCTGCTCTAACCAATTGAGCTACAGGCCCGGCCCGGTCCTAGCTAAGATGCCCGTGCCGCCGGGTCAATCGACTTTGTAGTTGGCGCTTTACGGGCTGACTCCACATCCCTAAGGTGTTTCGACGGCGGGGGCGCCCGATAAGGTTGATAGAATGCAGTTCTGGCGGCTCACCGGGGTCTATCTGATGGGTATGGTGCTTTGTACCGTTCTCCTCGTCGGCCTCTCCTATGTTTCCGAAGTCTATTTTCAAAAGAAGGTGCCGACCGGCGTGAGTGCCGTCGGCCTCATCATACCGGCCATGTTCGCCGGAATGAGTTTCGTAAAGCAGACCGGCGATCGACCTCTGCCGAGAGAGGCCTGGGGGTTGAGCCTCTGGTTCACGCTTCTTCAGTCCTTCATTGCTGTCGCAATCCTGTGGACGATGGGGTTCTTCAGTGCCCCGGAAACGCTCGAAATGGCCAAGTACGAGCATTTCACCGCCGTGGCGGGGGGATTCCTGGCCTTCATGTTCATCCTCTTCGTACTCGCAAGCCGCGGCGGGCTGAGTATCGGCGTAAAGAGCGCGATAAAGCAGATGAAACGCGCCGAGCGCGGCTGACACGTTGCCCCCGTGCCCGAGTTGCGCTAACCGGGCGGGAGCGGATCGCCGGGGGACAACATGACGAAGAAGAACGGGCTGACCTATGCCGATGCGGGCGTCGATATTGATGCGGGCAACGCGCTGGTGGAGCGGATCAAGCCGGCGGCGAAGCGGACCCAGCGGCCGGGCACCGTATCGGGACTTGGCGGGTTCGGGGCGCTCTTCGATCTGAAGGCCGCGGGTTACACCGACCCGGTTCTCGTCGCTG
>JBNKFC010000423.1:0-1695 GCA_050289105.1 Paracoccaceae bacterium
GCTGGCGCCAAGGCCCGCGCGGCCACGACCGAAGGGGTCGAGGCGGCGATGATCCGGCCTGACCGCGCCAGCCCCGAACTGAGCGCCGCGCTCGCGACCCGGCCCGAACTTCGCGCCGTGGTGGCGGTGCCATAGGGGCCAGCATGCCGACGGCCCTCACCGCCGACGCGCTTGACCCGCTGATCGGGGCGGAACCGGAGCTTGTGCAAGCCGCGCTTCGGGCGATCTACGATCAACAGTCAGAACCGCTCGACCTTGACGGGGTCGCGGCGGCCGGGCGCGGCATCGGCAAGACGCCGGGCCAGATGCTCGCCATGATCCTCAATGAGGACAAGATGGCCGGATCCTTCATCGCCTTCCTCGCGGCGCGCAACCATCCGCTCGACAGCGCGGCCTTCGGCGAGATGATCGACGGGATCAAGGCCGATATCGCGGCAACCCTCGGCCCCGTTGTCGGCATCGCCTTCGACGAGGCGAAGCTTGCGCGCTTCTCGCTGCAGTCACGCGGGTTCCGATGCCGGATCAAGGTCAACGGGCGGATGGCCGGCAGCGGGGCGTTGATCTCGCCCCGGCTGGTCCTCACTGCCGCCCACGTGATCGAGAAACCCGAAGGAAGCGCCGGCGATCCGGTCTTCGAGGTCGTCGCCTCGGACGGGCTGAGCTATCCGGCGCGGGTCGCCTTCGTGTTGCCGCCGCACGAGAATGAGCGCACGGGCAAGCTTCCGCCCGCCGCAGCCGCCGCGACCCATTGCGACGTAGCGCTCCTCCGGCTCGATCATGCGCTCGGGCGGCGATACGCACAGGCGGACTTGCCGCCGGCCCCGGTCGCCTGCTGCGGCAAGGGACCTTTCATCCTCGTGCATTTCCCCGGCGGGGCGGCCTCCGGCATCTCCTTCGGAGAGGTCGAGCGGATGTCGGCCGACGACCTTCGGCAAGCCCATACCGCCAAGGCGGCGAACGGCTCCTCCGGCGGGCCAGGTTTCGATGCAGATTTCCAGTTCATCGGCCTTCATCAGGGCAAACTGGATCACGTGAAACGCATAGTCCCTTTCGATCGCTTCGCCTCCAATGACGCCTTCCGCGCGGCCCTGCAAAGCGATCGCGACGCACGCTACCTCTGGTCGCTCGATGGGTCGCCGGACGGTCACATCGTCATCGGTCGGCAGGACTTCTTCGATGCCCTGACGGCGATGGTCGAGGGTGACGCCCCGGCACTCAAGGGCATCTGGATCAGGCGGCAGGATATCGGCCGCACGACCGGGCTCAGCTTCAGCCATGAGATCACCGTGGCGTTTCTCGACGGCGACCGGGCTGCGCACAGGGTGTTCCGCATCCCGACCGGATTCGACGTGCCCGATCTCATCGGAGAAATCCACAGGCAGGCCTTCGGGACCGACACGCCGGACGCCGCACCGGGCGTTCAGGAGCATGAAACCACGCACGTCGCCCATGACGACGACCGCGCCAAGGCGCTCGCCGCACGGCTGGACGAGGCCGCCATCGCGGCTGGGGAAACCTGGTGGATCTTCTTCGACAACCCACCATCGGGGCTTCTCCACGAAACTCAGGTGCAGCTTGAGCATCTGGTGCAAGAACTCATCGCTCGGCCCCATCTAAGGCTGATCCTTTCGGGGTTCGAGACGTACGAACTGGTAGAGGACGTGTTTGAGACCGTGGCCGAAGCGCGCAACTCCA
>JBNKFC010000424.1:0-17178 GCA_050289105.1 Paracoccaceae bacterium
CGCACCCGCACGATGGCCTCCGGTCTTTACGACCACGGCTACCTTCTGATGTACGAGCGGATCGCCGACCATACGCCGGGCGACGGCCGTCCGCGCCACCGGCTCTGGCGGATGCGCGCGGGCCACATCATCACCGCGACGGGCGCGATCGAACGGCCGCTGAGCTTCGCCGGCAACGACATCCCGGGCGTCATGCTCGCAAGCGCCGTGCGCGACTACGTGGTCAACTGGGCCGTGAGCCCCGGCGACCGCACGGTGATCGTGACCAACAACGACGACGCCTACCGCACGGCGCTGGCGCTTCTGGACGCGGGCCTCGTCGTGCCCGCGATCATCGACGCCCGGCCCGAGGCGAAGGGCGCGCTGCCCGAGGAGGCGCGGGCCCGCGGTCTGCGCGTGATCGCCGGGCACGGAATCGCGAAAGTCAAGGGATCGAAACGGGTTACCGGCGTTTCCGTGTGCGTTCAGGCGGGCGAGGGCGCCGAGCTTGAGACGATCGCCTGCGACGCCGTGGCGATGTCCGGCGGCTGGTCTCCGGTCGTCCATCTCTGGTCGCACTGCGGCGGCAAGCTGATCTGGGACGAGGCGCAGGCGATGTTCCGCCCCGACGCCAAGCGTCCCGCCACCGGTGCGGATGGCGCGGCGATGGTGACGGCGGTCGGCTCCGCCAACGGCATCCTCAACGCCCATGAGGTCCTCGCCGACGCGCACGCCGCCGCCGGCGGCAAGGGTGCCGCGCCGGGTGCCGTCTGCGGCGAGGAAGCGCCGATGATGCCGGTCTGGATCATGCCGCAGGGCGCCGGTCCTGCGCTTCGCGCCAAGATGTGGCTTGACCCGCAGAACGACGTGAAAGTCTCCGACGTGCAGCTTGCCGCGCGCGAAGGCTATGAAAGCGTCGAGCACACCAAGCGCTACACCACGCTCGGCATGGCGACGGATCAGGGGAAGATCAGCAATATCAATGGCCTCGCCGTTCTTTCTGATGCTCTGAACCGGGGCATTCCGGAGACCGGAACGACGACCTTCCGTCCGCCCTATACGCCGATCTCGATGGGGGCCATCGCCGGCGAGGCGCGGGGCGAGATATTCCAGCCGCTGCGCAAGACACCGATGCATGGCTGGCACGAAACCCATGGCGCGCATTGGGAGCCGGTCGGGCAATGGCGGCGGCCCTATTGCTTCCTCCGCCACGGCGAGGGCGTGCACGACGCGGTCAACCGCGAGATCCGCAATGCCCGCAACGCCGTCGGCCTTCTCGATGCCTCGACGCTTGGCAAGATCATCGTCAAGGGACCGGATGCAGGCCGTTTCCTCGACATGCTCTACACCAACATGATGTCCACGCTGCCGGTCGGCAAATGCCGCTACGGCCTCATGTGCAACGAGAACGGCTTCCTGTCGGATGACGGCGTCGTCGTGCGGCTGACCGAGGACAGCTGGCTTTGCCACACCACGACCGGCGGGGCGGAGCGCATCCACGGCTGGATGGAAGACTGGCTGCAATGCGAGTGGTGGGACTGGAAAGTCTATACCGCGAACGTCACCGAGGAATATGCCCAGGTGGCAGTTGCGGGTCCCAACGCACGGAAACTGCTGGAGAAACTCGGCGGTATGGATGTCTCGAAAGAGGCGTTCCCGGCGATGGAATGGCGCGAGGGCACGCTTGGCGGCTTCCGCGCCCGGATCTACCGGATCTCGTTCTCGGGCGAGCTGTCCTACGAGGTCGCGGTGCCGGCATCCGAAGGCCGCGCTTTCTGGGACGCGCTTCTGGCGGCCGGCGAGGATCTTGGCGTAATGCCCTACGGCACCGAGGCGATGCATATCATGCGCGCGGAGAAGGGCTTCATCATGATAGGCGATGAAACCGACGGCACGGTGATCCCGCAGGACCTGAACCTGCAATGGGCGATCTCGAAGAAGAAGGAAGACTACCTTGGCAAGCGCGCCCAGGAACGCTCCTTCATGGCGAGCCCCGACCGCTGGAAACTCGTCGGCCTCGAAACGCTCGACGGCGGCGTGATCCCCGATGGCGCCTATGCGGTGGCCGAGGGCGTGAACGCCAATGGCCAGCGCAACACGCAAGGCCGCGTCACCTCGACCTATTTCTCGCCGACGCTCGGCAAGGGCATCGCGATGGGTCTGGTGAAACACGGGCCGGACCGGATGGGCGAAGTGCTCGACTTCCCGGTCGACAACGGCAAGGTCGTCAAGGCGCGGATCGTCGATCCGGTCTTCTATGACAAGGAAGGGGAGAAGCAGAATGTCTAAGGCAGTCAGCGCCTTGGAAGGCGTTTCTCACAAGGGCTTCGTCGAGGTCGCGGAAGCCGGACTGCGTGGCATGATCACGCTGCGCGGTGATCTCGCCTCGGCGAAGATGAAGAAGGCCGTCAAGGCGGCGACGGGCACCGCAGTGCCGGCGGCGCGCCGGATCGAGCTGAACGGCGAAAAGGCCGCTGCCTGGATGTCGCCGGACGAGCTTCTGATCCTCGTGCCCTATGCCGACGCCGTGGCGACGGTGGCCGCGCTCGACGAGGCTTTGGCGGGCGAACATCACCTCGCCGCCGACGTCTCGGACGCGCGGGCGGTCTTCACGATCCGCGGCCCAAAGGCCGAGGAGGCGCTGATGAAGCTCTCTCCGGTCGATTTCTCCACGCTTGCTGACGGCGAGATCCGCCGCACCCGTGTCGCCCAGGTCGCCGCCGCCTTCTGGAAGTCGGCGGAAGACGAGTTCACCCTCGTGTCGTTCCGTTCTGTCGCAGGCTACGTGATGGGGCTGCTCGAAACGTCGTCGCGAGCCGGGTCGGAGTTGTTCTGACGCGAACCGCGCGGCCGACCGCGAACCCCGTTCCATGGTCGAACGGGGTTCGTGTCATTCGCGCACCGGATCAGAAGATCCCGTTTTCCTGTTGCAATGCACGGATATAGGAGACGATGTTATTGACATCGGCCTTTGTCAGCCCTGCGACGGGAGGCATGTTTCCGAACGGCCAGTGGTGGGCCCGGACGCCATTCTGAACCGCAATGTGGAACGACATGTCGCCATGGTGGTTCGGCTCATAGATCTTGTGAATCAGGGGTGGGGCCAAACCTGCCTGGCCGGCGGCCATGGGGCCGTGGCAGGAGGCGCATTTCGCGTTGAAGGCCCGTTCGCCAAGAACGGCGTCGCCCGAAAGGGTAGTTGCCCGCACCTCGACGAGCAGGCTGCCGGGTTCGGCGGGCGTTGAAGCCTGCGCATCGGGTTTCCGCTCGGCAACGGCATAAAGATAGGCGCCAGCGAGCGCGGCACCGGACAGCGTCGCAACGATGAGGGTTTTGTTCATGATAGCCTCGCTAAGGATATGTCGGGTCGGCAACACGGTCTTGTGCTGCGCGAACCGGAAGAAGCGCCCCAGGGCGCGCGAAGGCATCAGGCTCTGGGCGGTCTGTCGGGTGTCTGGATTTGTGAAACGCTGCGCCGCAGGGCGTTGCGGGGCGTCCTGACGGGGTGGGACGTCAGGCCGGCGGGACGTGCGGCCGTCGCTGCGGCCGCGACGACGGGCAGCTGACAGGTGCAGCCAGGGTTCTTACACGCGGCAGAGTGCGCGCCACCAGTAGTCTCGTCGCTGGCGCAGCGTGTGGAGAATGCCGGCTCAGCATCGGGCGCACAGTCCGCTGTGTGACAGGCCGCCGTCGGATCGGGCATCGCATGCCCGACGGGCTGCGCCGATAGGATCGACGCAAGGAACATCACCTGCAGAAGCGACAAAAGCAGCGCACGCATAACTCCTTTTACCACCCGGTCGGTTGAATTCAACGCTTCGACTTGGCTTCGGGCCGGAGGGATTGGCCCTGACCGCCCTTGACCTTCGGAACCTGAGCGCGCTTATACACGTTAGGTTTTCTCACGGCGCGAAAGGAACTGACCCATGGCCTTCACCCTTCCCGATCTTCCCTACGCCCACGATGCCCTCGCATCGCTCGGCATGTCGAAGGAAACGCTCGAATATCACCACGACCTGCACCACAAGGCCTATGTCGACAACGGCAACAAGCTGATCGCCGGCACCGAGTGGGAGGGCAAGTCGCTCGAAGACATCGTCAAGGGCACCTATCAGGCCGGCGCGGTTGCGCAGAACGGCATCTTCAACAACGCCAGCCAGCATTGGAACCACGCCCAGTTCTGGGAGATGATGGGTCCGGGCGAGAACAAGAAGATGCCGGGCGATCTGGAAAAGGCGATCAAGGACGCCTTCGGCTCGGTCGAGAAGTTCAAGGAAGATTTCGCCGCCGCCGGTGCCGGCCAGTTCGGTTCGGGCTGGGCCTGGCTAGTCAAGGACAAGGACGGAAGCCTCAAGGTCACCAAGACCGAGAACGGTGTGAACCCCTTGTGCTTCGGCCAGACCGCGCTTCTGGGCTGCGACGTGTGGGAGCATTCCTACTACATCGATTTCCGCAACAAGCGGCCGGCCTACCTCACGAACTTCCTCGACAAGCTCGTGAACTGGGAAAACGTCGCCTCCCGCCTCTGAGGTGATCTCGCGGCGATCCATTCTGAAGGGCCTGCTGGGAGCGTTCCTGGCAGGCCCTTTCGTATCCGCCTATGGCTTCTTCGTCGAACCCGTCCTCAGGTTCAGGGTAAAACGCTGGCGCGTCTCGCCGCCGCGTTGGACGGGCGGGCCGTTGAAGATCGCCGTCGTCGCCGATCTGCACATGGGCGAACCTTTCGTCAGCCTGAAGCGGCTGGAACGGATTGTCACACGCACCAACGCGCTCGGCGCCGATCTCATCGTGATCCTGGGGGATCTGGAGGCCGGGCATCGCTACGTTACGAAGAAGGTGTCGATGGCGGCGACGGTCGGGGTGCTCGCGCGGCTGTCCGCGCCCCTGGGCGTGCACGCCATCCTCGGCAATCATGACTGGTGGCACGACCGTGCGGCGCAGGCCCGCGGCGGCGGGCCGAACCGCATCGCGGGGCTCTTGCGCGAGGCGGGGATTCCGGTCCTGCAAAACGGTGCGGTGAAACTCGGCGCGGGAAGCGCGGCGGGACCGTTCTGGCTGGCCGGGCTCGATGACCAGATGGCGATCGGCATCGGCGACATGGTCTTTCGCGGGCTCGACGATCTGCCGGGCACCCTTGGGCAGCTGACCGATGACGCCCCGACGATCCTTCTCGCGCATGAGCCGGACATCTTCCCGAAGGTGCCCGACCGCGTCGCCCTGACCCTTTCGGGCCATACCCATGGCGGGCAGGTGCGGATCTTGGGCTATTCACCTTGGGTGCCGTCGGACTACGGCAACCGTTTTGCCTATGGTCATGTCCGAGAGGGCAATCGCGATCTGATCGTCTCGGGCGGGATCGGCTGTTCAATCCTGCCGGTCCGGCTCGGTGTCGTGCCCGAAATCACGATGGTGGAGATCGTCGCATGAGCGAGGCGAAGAAGGGCGTGCTGGCGATGGTGGCGGCCTGCGTCATCTGGGGGCTGTCGACCCTTCTCTACAAGGCGCTTGCCAATGTTCCGCCGCCCGAAGTTCTGGCGCATCGCACACTCTGGTCGCTCGTCTTCTTCCTGATCGTGCTCGCCGTGCAGGGCCGGCTCGCGCAATTGCCGAGGCTGCTTTTGAGCCGGGCGGTGCCGGTCATCGCGCTGTCCGCGCTGATGATCTCGGCCAACTGGTTCGGCTTCATCTGGTCTATCCAGGCCGGCCGCGCCATCGAGGCGTCGCTGGGTTACTACATCTTCCCGCTGGTCGCGGTGATGATCGGCCTCGTTGTGTTCCGCGAAGGGTTGAGCATGGGGCAGTGGGCGGCGATCGCGCTTGCCGTGCTTGCCGTCGTTGTCCTCACCTTCGGTCTCGGGGCCGCGCCGTGGATCGCGCTCTTTCTCGCTGTGACATTCGGAGCCTACGGCCTTCTGAAGCGGCGGGTCGAGGCCGGGCCGGTCCTGTCGGTCGCGGCCGAGGTGGCGTTCCTCGCCCCCTTGGCGGCGATCTGGCTCTGGGGTGTGCATGGCGGCCACTGGGGCACCGGCGGGGCTTTCGGTTCCAGCGTGAGGGATACGGTCCTGCTGACCTTTTCAGGGATCGTGACGGGCCTGCCGCTGATGCTCTTTTCCTATGCGACGAAGCGGGTCCGGATGGCGACGGTGGGTCTTGTCCAGTACCTCAACCCGACGCTGCAGTTCACGGTCGCGGCACTGGTCTTCGCCGAGCCAGTGACGCCTTGGCACATGATCGCGTTTCCGTTGATCTGGGCGGCCCTCGCGGTCTATTCGCTTTCTGTCCTGCAGGCCGAGCGGCGCCGGCGTGTCCTGCCGGTGGCCGGGTAGGGCGCCCCCCGCGAGGGACGCCCCAGATCCGTCACCGCTTTTCGAGGCAGAAGCCTTCGATGTCACCGGCATCCCAGTGGTTCGGGCCGCTGTTCAAGATGGTGCGGTCCTGCACGTAGATCCGGACATTGTAGCCGCAGGGCTCCATTCCCGTCGTGTCGAGCTCCCATGTTCCGACCGCGCCGTTGGTATTGAGCGACAGGCCCGCATAGGAGATCGAGACCGAGGAGTTTCCGCCGGAGAAGGGCGGCGTGAAGAACGCCGCCGGTGCGGCGGAGGTGATGACCATCGTTCCGCCCGCCGCCTCGGGCAGGGGCGTGACATGGATCAGCAGGCTGCCGCAATGGTTGCCGGTCATCGCATAGGTCCCCGAAATAACCTCGCCGATGCCGAACTTGCCGCAGTTGCCGGCACCGCTCGTGATCTCGACATCCGCGGCCGGGCGGGTGTTGTCGACCATGAAAGCCTTCGGCGCCGTCGCGCCCAGGACCGGCCCGAACGGGTGCCGGAACTCCAGGTAGACCGTGTGGAACCCGTTTTCGAGACCCGAGAGCGCGCCGAGCAGGTTGTCGGCGACCGAGACCAGCGGCGACGCCGCAAGCCACGGGAACCAGTCCCCGACTGCGTTCACGGTTTGGGTGACCGCCACGACCGACGGGAAGGTCGTCACATCGGCATCGAAGGGAACCGTCCAGGCACGGGGGCTCGCATCCGACGGGCCCTGGATCATGATCCGGTATTCCATCGGACCGGCGGGGATGTTGAACCCGTTGCCCTTCAGAAGCGTGCGCCCGCCGAAGGGCGCGTCATCGGCCGTGAACGTTCCGCCAACGCTGGCGCCGTTCGCGTAGCCCGCGCCGTTGATCTTCGGAAGCGGCATGTTGCCGATCGATTCCAGGATCGGGGTGAAGACGCCGGGAATGACGCCCTCGGGCAGATGCTCCACCTCGATCCAGCAATCCTCGCGATCGCCCCAGTGCGGAACGAAATTCGGCTGGTTCGGCGCCGGCGGCACCGCCCAACTCAGGATCCCGCGAATGCGGGCATGGCCGGTCTTGCAATATTCCTGCCGGTGCTTGTCGAGGTTGACGGGCAGGGCCGCCTGATACCAGAGCCCGCCTTTCGGCACGTCGACATCGTGGACCTCGACAAAGGTCGTGCCTTGGTATTCCCAGCCCGAGCCGAAATCGAGGTAGAAGGCGATGTATTCACGGCTGCCCTTCTGGCAGAGATTGCCGGAATAACCGGACTTCCGCTTGATCTGCACGACCCCATGCAGAAGCATCTTGTCCCGGTCGAGGCCGACGCAATGCAACTCCTCATAGATCGTGTTGAAGTTCGGTGTGGCGAGGAAATCGCCGAACTTGGAAATGTCGATGTCGAACGCCTTGAGCGGCGAAAGTGCCTGCCAAGCGGCGATATCGGTCTGGTCGGCGGCGAGCTTCGCCACCGCCGGGAAGACATGGCGGAGCACCGTCAACTCGTCGCCGCCCTTCTCGGCCTTCATCAGTTCGGCCAGCACCGGGTCCGGCTTCGGCGGCGGCAGTTTCGTGACCGCCGTGGTCAGCTTGTCGATGAGCGACGGGTCGATCTTCTGGATGCCGATGTCGCCGATATGGTCGATGAGCTTGCAGATGAACCAGTTGCGCGGCTCGATCTGGATATCGCGTTCCAGCCGGTTGCCCCAGACCGGAGGCCAGTTCGGCATGTTGGGCGGCGGCATGGTGTTCCATGACAGGATCGCGCGCACATTCGGCAGGACGGGCTTGTCGTCACAACAGCTCCTCCGCTTCGGCTTGACCCGGATCGAGACGGCGTAGCAAAGCGGTTCCTTGAACGGAAAGTCGTGGATCGTGAAGCTGGCAACGCCATGGTCGATCCAGGTTCCGTCGCCGTAGTCGAGATAGAATCGCACATATTCCTGGCTGCCATCGGTGCAGGCGTCGCCACCGTAGCCCGTCTGCTGCTTGATCCGGACGATGGCGGTCAGGATCTCGGTATCGGGATTGTAGCCGAGGCAGGTCAGTTCCTCGAAACTGGTGTCGCCGATCTTCTTCAGGATCGGCTTGGGGATATCGGAGAGTTTCAGCTCGCTCAGATTGCCGAAGTAGTTCGGATTCGAGATGAGGTGAAACTTGGCGGCGTGGCGAAGGGCCACCTCCTTTTCGGGGGCTGTCATGGTCAATCTCCATGCAATGTCATTTGAAATGGGCAGCGCAAAATCGTCCACTCGTTACGGGACGCGTGACAAGAATACGCGCTGCTCGCCCAGAGGTAGAGTAAGGTTTCCCTTACGTCAGTCGATGGGCTGAATCTGGCCGAAACCGAATCTGCGGAAGGCTGAAATCAGCCGATGCGGTCCCGAAGTAGGGTTTCCAGGACTTGCACGCTGTCCGCGACGTCGATGAAGCCGCGCAGGGACGGGTCGGCGAAGCCTTCGCTGACGATCTGGTCGATCACCGCCAGAAGCGGGCTCCAGTATCCTTCGGAATTCATCAGAACGATCGGCTTCTGGTGCAGGCCCAGCTGGCGCCAGGTCAGCACCTCGAAGAACTCGTCGAGCGATCCGCCGCCGCCGGGAAGGACGATGACCGCGTCGGCGTTCATGAACATGACCTTCTTGCGTTCGTGCATCGTCTCGGTGACGACGAAGGTCGAGAGGTCGCGCTTGCCGACCTCGCGGGCCAGAAGGTGGGTCGGAATCACGCCGAACGTTTCGCCGCCCGCCGCTTGTGCGGTGCGCGCGACCTCACCCATCAGACCGACATCGCCGGCGCCGTAGACCAGCCGCCAGCCATTTGCCGCCAGCATCCGCCCCGTGGCGCGGGCATCCTCGGCATAGGCGGGCCGCGCCCCGGAGCGGGAGCCGCAATAGACGCAGACGGATTTTTTCGCTCGGGTCATGGCGGCCTCGTGTGAACGGTTTCTTTGACCCGTGATAACGGCGTTGCTATGGTCGCTCAAGCGCACCCGGAAAGTGGTGCGACGGTGGGGGAATACATGACGGACAAGAAGGTTGGGGGCGCATCCGGCGGCGGCGGTCTGAGCGGAGGGCTGACGTGGGCGCTGGGCGCACTGGCCGGGCTGGGTGTCGCCGTCGCGGTCTGGTATTTCGGTTTCCGGGGCGAGGCGCCGGCGCCTGCGCCCGCGGCGCCGGAAAGCGCGTCCACGACATCCGCGCCAGAGCCCGCCGCGACTGAGGCCGCGTCGGAAGAGCCTGCGCAGGCGGAACCCACGGGGGCCGAGCCGACGCCCGCCGAGACCGCAACCGCCGAGACTGCGCCGCTCGAGACGGCAACCGCAGATACCGCGCCTGCAGAGGCCGCGCCTGCTGAGACCGCCACCGCCGAGACGGCGCCGAGCGAGACCGCCACTGCGGAACCCGCGCCCGCCGATTCTGCGAGCGCGATGTCCGAGCCGGCAGCGGAGACGGCCGAGGTCGCGCCGAAAGAGGGCGCCACCGAAAAAGCGCTCGCCAGTCCAGTCGCGCCGGCTTTCGATACGGTGCGGGTCGATGCAGAAGGATCCGTGCTCGTGGCCGGGCGGGCCGCAGCCGGGGCCGCGGTCTCGATCCTCGTCGACGGGGTCGAAGCGGCGACCGCCGTCGCCGACGGGCGCGGCGCCTTTGCGACGATGTTCACGCTGATGCCGAGCGCGTCGCCCCGTGTGATGAGCCTTCAGGCCGCGGGTGCGGACGGCATGGCCGTCGCCTCGGACGCCGACGTGATCGTCGCGCCGTTCGCGGCTCCCGAAGTCGTGGCGTCGGCGGCCCCCGCCGCCACCGCGCCGGAGGGGACGACCGAACCCGAAGCCGGCGCGGCGTCGGACACGGCAGAGACCGCGTCGGCCGAACCGCAAGCTTTGCCTGAACAAGCAGCAGCAGGGCCGGACATCCTGATTGTCGATTCCGGGGGAGTGCGCAGACAGACCGATGCGGCCCCGGTTGCCGACATCGTCATAGACACGATCGGCTATGGCCCATCAGGCGAGGTCGAGATCGCCGGGCGCGGCAAGGCTGGGGCCTTCGCGCGGCTCTATGTAGACAATGCGGAGGAGGCGACCGTCTCGATCGGGGAAGAGGGTGTCTGGCACGCCACGCTCGCCGGGATCGCAGCGGGGATCTACACGCTCCGCGTCGACCAGATCGACGGGGATGGAAAGGTGACGTCACGGTTCGAAACGCCGTTCCAGCGCGAGGCGCCTGAAACGGTCGTCGCGGCCCTGGACGCCACGACCGGGGCTGCGCCGGACGCGGCGCCGGCGGTCGAACCGGCAACCGAACCGGAGGCCGATGTCGCCGCCGCGCCGGCCGAACCGGGCGCACCGGAGGCGTTGCCGGAGACAACTGCGCCCGACGTCGCCGCCGGCGTCTCGGTTCCGGAAGTGGAGCAAGCGGAGGCGCCGGCGCCGGGCGGCATTGCCGGTGCGCCGGAAGCGCCGGCCTCGCCTGCCACCAAGGCCGTGATCGTCACGGTACAGCCGGGCTACTCGCTTTGGCGCATCGCGCGGGAAAGCTACGGCGAGGGCATTCTCTACGTGAAGGTCTACGAGGCGAACAAGGATCAGATCCGCGATCCTGATCTGATCTATCCCGGCCAGATCTTCACGGTTCCGGGTCAGTAGACCCGACAGCGATCGCTTGCGGACTACCGCAGCAGGCCGACACTTCGGGGTCGGCCTTGCAGCAATCGTTGAGCAGGTAGGAGATCACCCGGCCGATGCCGCCCGTATCGGCCGCATAGAAGATGTGCCGGGATACACGACGCGAGGTGATGAGCCCCGCCTGCTCCAACGTCGCGAGGTGAAACGAGAGACGCGAGGCGGAGATGCCGAGTCGCTCGGCAATGTCGCAGGCGGCATTGCCGTCGCGCCCGGCGCCGATGAGCATCCGAATCACGTCCAGCCGGGTTTCGTTCGCCAGCGCCGAAAAGGCGCCGAGGGCTTTGCTCTGCTCCATCCTTCAACAACTCATGAAGTATTGAAATATTACCCTTGATACCCGAGGAGGAACCTGCGATCAACCGCGCAAACGGCGAGACGCGAAGGCGGTGATGCGATGTCGGGTGATCCCAAGGCGAAGGAAGGCTGGAAACGCAGCGCGCGGACGTTGCGGCGGGTCGCGCCTTATCTCTGGCCCGAGGACCAGTTCTGGGTGAAACGCCGCGTGGTGCTGTCGCTTCTGGCGCTCGTGGTTGCCAAGGTCGTCTCGGTCCTCACGCCGTTCTTCTACAAGGCCGCCGTCGATTCGCTCTCGGGCGAGACGCGTGGCGATGCCTGGCTTCTGGCTGTCGGGGCCATCGGGCTGACCGTCGCCTACGGCATGGCGCGGATCGGAACAATCGGCTTCAACGAATTGCGCGACGTGATCTTCGTGCGCGTTGGCCAGCGCGCCTTGCGCAAGCTGGCGCTTGAGACCTTCACCCATATCCATCGCCTGTCGATGCGCTATCACATCACCCGCAAGACCGGCGGGCTTTCCCGGATCATCGAGCGCGGCGTGAAGGGGGTCGAGTTCCTCCTGCGCTTCATGCTCCTCTCGGTCGGACCGCTGATCCTTGAACTCAGCATGGTGACGATCATCTTCGCGCTGGTCTTCGACTGGCGCTACGCGGTCGTCGTCCTGATCACCATCGCGCTTTATGTCACCTACACGTTGAAGGTGACGGAGCTGCGGGTGAAGATCCGCCGTCAGATGAACGAGCAGGATACGGACGCGAACCAGAAGGCCGTCGACAGCCTCCTGAACTTCGAGACGGTGAAGTACTTCGGCGCTGAGGCCCGCGAGGCGCATCGCTACGACGATGCGATGCGGGGATACGAGGCTGCGGCGATCCGCACCGGGCAATCGCTTTCTGCACTGAACTTCGGCCAGGCGCTGCTGATCTCGACGGGTCTGATCATCGTGATGATCATGGCCGCGGTGGGGGTGCAGGGCGGGACGTTGACCGTCGGCGATTTCGTGATGGTCAACGCCTACATGATCCAGATCACCATGCCCCTGAACTTCCTCGGCACGGTCTACCGCGAGATCCGCCAGGCTCTGGTCGACATGGGCGAGATGTTCGACCTGCTCGAACAACCCGCCGAGATCAACGACAAGCCGGGCGCACCGGATCTGAAGGTGACCGGCGGCGAAGTCGAACTCGACAACGTGAGCTTCGGTTATGAGAGCACGCGGGCGATCCTGAAGGGCGTCAGCCTGAAGGTCGGCGCCGGCGAGACGGTGGCGATCGTCGGCCCCTCCGGCTCGGGCAAGTCGACGATCGGCCGGCTTCTGTTCCGCTTCTACGACGTCACCGGCGGGGCGCTGCGCATCGACGGGCAGGACGTGCGCGACATCACGCAGGATTCGCTCCATGCACAGATCGGCGTCGTGCCGCAGGACACGGTGCTCTTCAACGACACGATTCTCTACAACATCGCCTATGGCCGCCCAGACGCCCCGCGCGAGGAACTGATCGCGGCGGCGAAGGCGGCAAAGATCCACGATTTCATCATGTCGCTGCCAGAAGGGTATGAGACCAAGGTCGGCGAACGGGGGCTGAAGCTTTCGGGGGGCGAGAAGCAGCGCGTGGGCATCGCCCGGACGCTTCTGAAGAACCCGCCGATCCTGCTTCTCGACGAGGCGACAAGCGCCCTCGACACGCAGACCGAACGCGATATCCAGGAAAGCCTCAAGCTCATGGCCGAAGGGCGGACGGTCATCACGATCGCCCACCGGCTTTCCACGATTGCCGACAGCGACCGGATCGTCGTTCTCGAAAAGGGCGTGATCGTGGAAGAGGGCCGGCACGAGGACCTTCTGGCACATGGCGGTCGCTACGCCGCGATGTGGGCGCGCCAGTCGGCCGATATGGCCGATGACGACAGCGCCGAGCGCATTCCGCGCCCGCGCGTGCCTGTGGAAGGCGCTGACGTGATCACCGACGTGCCCACCGATGGCCGTTGGCGGCGGACCCTTCCGCACGGGTCCTGACGGCACGCGGCTCGGTCTTGGCAAGCCGTTGGCCTTGCGTGTAAGACGGGCGGAATACGGGTCCGCGACGGATCGTCCGGAGGGTGGGAGCAAGCCGTGAGCGAAACCGACAGTTTCATCGATGAAGTGACCGAAGAGGTCCGCCGCGACAAGCTTTTCGCACTCTTCCGCAAATACGGCTGGATCGGCGTCGCGCTGGTCGTGCTGATCGTCGGCGGCGCCGCCTGGAACGAATGGCAAAAAGCCAAGGCCCGCAGCGATGCGCAGGCGTTCGGCAATGCGGTTCTGTCCGCGCTCGACAGCGATGACGCGGCCGCGCGGGTCGCTGCGCTGGAGGCCGTCTCGACGACGGGCGAGGGTGACAGCGCCGGGCAGAAGGCGGTCCTGGGCTTCCTCGCCGCCGACGAGGCGCTGCGCGGTGGCGACCGGGCCGGGGCGTTGACCCGGTTGGAGGCATTGGCGGATGACGCGTCGCTGACGTCGAGCTATCGCCAGCTTGCCCGGCTCAAGTCGGTGATCCTGGCCGGACCGTCGATGGACCCCGCAGCGCGCGACGCAGCGCTCGGCGAACTTTCGCAGCCGGGTGCGCCGTTCCGGGTCCTGGCGCTGGAACAGCAGGCGCTGGCGCTGGTCGCCGACGGCAAGGAAGCCGAGGCGCTGACGCTCGCCCGTCAGATCCTTGAAGAACCGGACGTGACCGCGGGCTTGCGTCGCCGGGTGACACAGTTGATTGTGCTTCTGGGTGGTGACCCGGACGCGGCGTGACATGACCGGTGCATCGGTCCGGACGCAAGGAACGAAGGGGCAGGCAAGGTGAAGTTTTCGCAAGGCATTGGGGCACTGACCGCGCTGGCGCTGCTGGCAAGCTGTAGCGAGGGCGAGCTGATCCTCGACGGGAAGCGCCAAGACGTTCGGAACGCCGTCATCGGCTCCGAAGATGTCGCGTCGCTCGCCCCGGCGCCGGTGGTGGCCGCGCCGATTTCGCTTGGCGCCGCGACCGTGAACGGCGACTGGACACACCGCGCGGGAAATGCCGCGCACCGGGCGGGGCATGTGGCGCTCAACGCCGCGCTTGCGCCGGTCTGGGCGGCGCCGATCGGCGCGGGTGATGACCGCAAGAACCGCATCACCGCCGATCCCGTCATTGCGGGCGGGCGCATTTTCACGCTCGACGCCAATGCGACGGTAACGGCGACGGGCACCAATGGCGCCACGCTCTGGCAGGCGAACCTGACGCCCTCTTCGGACCGAGAGGGCGATGCCTCGGGCGGCGGACTGGCCTTCGGCGAGGGCCTTGTCTTCGCGACGACCGGCTTTGGCGAGCTTGTGGCGCTTGATCCCGCCACCGGCGGCGTCGCCTGGCGCCAGCGCTTCGACGCCGCCGTCGGCGGTGCGCCGGCCGTGTCGGACGGGCGCGTCTATGTCGTGGCGCGCGACGCCTCGGCCTGGGCTGTCCGCGCCTCGGACGGCAAGGTCGAATGGGTGCTGCCCGGCACGCCCTCGACGTCCGGCGTGATGGGCGTCTCCGCCCCCGCCGTCGATGCACGTCAGGTGATCTTCCCGTTCTCGTCGGGCCAGCTGGTCTCGGCGGCGAAGGACAGCGGAACCGGCCTCTGGGGCGCCTATGTCGCCGGTCAGCGAGTGGGCCGGGCTTACGCGACGCTCTCCGACCTTACCGGCGATCCGGTGATCGCGGACGGCACCGTCTATGCCGGCAGCTCGGCCGGGCGGCTCGCCGCCGTGAACGCCGATACAGGACAGACGGTCTGGACCGCGCGCGACGGTGCGCTGGGTCCCGTGGTCGTCGCGGGCGGGTCGGTGTTCTTCGTCAACGACGAGGACCAGTTGATGCGGTTGAGCGCTGCGACGGGGGACGAGGTCTGGCGCGTCGACATGCCCTATTTCACCAAGGACAGGGACAAGCGCCGGCGCAACATCACCGCCCATTATGGCCCCGTTCTGGCGGGCGGCCGGCTGGTCATCGCGTCATCCGACGGGCTGATCCGCAACTTCGACCCCGCATCGGGCGCGCTTCTTGGCACGGTCGAACTGCCAAACGGCGCGGCCTCGGCCCCGGCGGTCGCGGGCGGTGTCCTCTACGTTGTCACGAAGGACGGCAAGCTTCGGGCTTTCCGCTAGGCCCAAGCCCGTGTATGAGGGCGGCTTCGATCCTCAAGGAACAGGCTTATGAGCTTCACCCTCGCCATTGTCGGGCGTCCGAATGTCGGCAAGTCCACGCTCTTCAACCGGCTCGTCGGAAAGAAGCTCGCGCTTGTCGACAACCAGCCCGGCGTGACCCGCGACCTGCGCGAAGGCGAAGCGCGTCTCGGAGAACTGCGCTTCATCGCGATCGACTCGGCCGGCCTTGAGGATGTGACGGACGACAGTCTTCAGGGTCGCATGCGCCGCCTGACCGAACGCGCGGTGGAGATGGCCGACATCTGCCTCTTCGTCATCGACGCCCGCGCGGGAGTCACGCCGCAGGACAGGGTCTTCGCCGAGATCCTGCGCAAGAAGAACGCCCATGTGATCCTCGCCGCCAACAAGGCCGAGGGCGCGGCCGCCGATGCCGGCGTGCTTGAGGCGTACGAACTCGGTCTTGGCGAGCCTTTGCGCCTTTCCGCCGAACACGGCGAGGGGATGGACGAGCTCTATCACATCCTGCGCCCGCTCGCGGCCGAGTTCGAGGCGAGGGCGGCGATGGACACACCCGAGGTCGATGTCGACGTCGTGGACGGCGAGGATGACGGGCCGCGCGTTCCGACCCGCCAGAAACCGCTCCAGATCGCTGTGATCGGCCGTCCGAACGCGGGCAAGTCGACCCTCATCAACAAGATCATCGGCGAGGAGCGACTTCTCACCGGCCCCGAGGCCGGGATCACCCGCGACGCGATCTCCGTCAGTGCCGACTTCATGGGCACGCCGATGCGGATCTTCGATACCGCGGGGATGAGGAAGAAGGCGAAAATATCTGACAAGCTTGAGAAATTGTCGGTTTCGGATGCTCTTCGCGCGGTCCGGTTCGCCGAGGTGGTCGTGGTCCTGATCGATGTCGCCATTCCCTTCGAACAGCAGGATCTGCGGATCGCCGATTTCGCCGAGACCGAGGGCCGCGCGGTCGTGCTCGCCGCGAACAAGTGGGACCTCGAAGAGGAAAAGACCGAGAAGCTGAAAGAACTGCGCGAGGCGTTCGAACGGCTCTTGCCGCAGCTCAAGGGAGCGCCGCTCGTGACCGTGTCGGCCAAGACAGGCAAGGGGCTCGACCGGCTGCACGCCGCGATCATGAAGGCGCATGACGTCTGGAACCGCCGTGTGACGACAGCGAAACTGAACACCTGGCTCGCGGCGATGACCGAGGCGCATCCGCCCCCCGCGCCAGGTGGACGGCGGATCAAGCTGCGCTACATGACGCAGGTGAAGACCCGGCCGCCAGCCTTCGTCGTCATGTGCAACAATGCGGACAAGCTTCCGGAAAGCTATTCACGCTACCTTGTCAATGGGTTGCGGGCGGATTTTGACATGCCCGGCACGCCGATCCGACTGACCTTCCGCGATCAGGGCGACCAGAATCCGTTCAAGGACCGCAAGTTCCACACGCCGTCGCGGCTGCGCAAGCATGTGGGCGCAAAGGTCGCGAAGAAGGACTGACGGCCGGCAGGGTCAGGACCGGCTTAGCAGCACGACACCGCCGCGCTTGGGCGCAAGGTCGCCCTCCGGGACAAGTCCCTTCGCGGCCAGCACCGAGAGCACCCGCTCCGCGCCGTCCTCGCCATAGGATTTGGGGTGAAGTTCGATCACCATGTGCCTGACGGAGGCGAGATCGGCAGCGTCGAACAGGCCGTCTTCGCCGCCTTCGATGTCGCAGACGATGACGGTGGGCTTCAGGTTGGCCAGCAG
>JBNKFC010000425.1:0-3571 GCA_050289105.1 Paracoccaceae bacterium
ATCGGCCCGGGAGGATTGGGCAGGTGGATCAGACAATCTGCCCGCCGCCCGTTCGAAAGCGTCGCCTGCGTCGTGTAACTGTCTGACGGCAGGGCCTTTTCCAGGATGTCATAAAGCTGGATCTCACCGAACGCACCGCGCGTCTGCTTGTTCGACAGGATATCCTGCAGCGTCAGCACATCGCCCGAGAGCTTCTCGATATTGGCCTGCGCCTTGTCGATGGTCTGCAACCGCTCCTGCAACTCGCCCAAGGACCTCGCCGTCTTGGTCGCCGAATTGGCCAGGTTGTCCGCCATCCCCTTCGAGACCTCGGCCAGCCGCGCCTCCATCAGCTTCAGCATGTTGGCCTGGCTCGCCGCACTCGCCTCCGAGACCTGCGTCAGCCCGCCCGACAAGGCCGACTGGCCATCCGCCAAGGCCTCGACCCGCGTCTGCATCGACTGCACCGACTGGATCATCGGCGCGAACTGGTCGAAAAGCATCCCCTGGGGCGCACGCTCCGTCACCTCGTGATGCGCGAACCAGGCGGACCAGGCATTCGGGCGCGTCTCAAGCTGCAGGAGCGGCAGGCCGATCAGGTCCCGGGCCGCATGGATGGGGTGACGGGCAATGAATCCGGGTGCGCAGCAGGCAACGAGCCTCTCGTCGAAAAGCTTTGCGAACCCGGTGCCGGCCCAGTTTTCTTCGCCGAAATGGATCGCGGCATCGAAACCCTCCTCTTCGAAGTCGAAGGGCTTCAGCCTTGTGCCGAGGTTGATCGTCACACCGGGATGGCTGGCCAGAAACCGCGGCAGCCGTGGTGCGAGCCACCGCGTGCCGAAGGTCGGCAGAATGGCGAGCGACAGCGTCCCGCCGCCGGTATTCGACCGGACCCGCATGGATCCGCGCGAGATGAGGTCAAGCGCCTTCACCACGTCGCGCGCATAAGCCAGAGCATGGTCGGTCGGGATGAGGCGACGCCGTTCCCGCAGAAAGAGTGTCACGCCAAGCTGCGCTTCCAGATTCTGGATGAGCCGACTCACTGCTCCCTGGGTCAGGTCGAGATCCCGCGCGGCCGCCAGCGTCGATCCCGTCCGGACCACGGATTCGAACGCCGCAAGCAGCGAGATCGATGGGAGAAGTCGTCGAGGCGTGGCCATAGTATGCTCTTTACGCATATTTGAAGGTCAGAATAACGCTATTCCAGACATTAACAATCGCCCATAGTGCATAAAACTCCAGGTGACGCCCCATGTCCGACCCGTTCCGCCGTTCTGCCCGGATCAACGCCGTCGAGCTTTCGGAAATCTTGAAGATCTCCGAACTGGCCGACGCACTGAAGCGCGAGGGCCGCGATGTGATCACCCTCGGCACCGGCGAGCCGGACTTCCCGACCCCACCGCATGTGGTCGAGGCTGCGCACAAGGCCGCCCTTGCCGGTGAGACGGTCTACTCACTGACCGCCGGCACGCTCGCGCTGCGAAAGGCGATCGCGGAGGCCTGCCAGAGGGAGAATGGCTACAAGCCCGAAATCGGTGAAATCATAGTCTGCACCGGCGCGAAACAGGTGCTCTACAACGCCTTTGCCGCGACGCTCGACCCCGGCGACGAGGTGCTGATCGTCGCGCCCTACTGGACGAGCTACCCCGACATCATCACCGTCTGCGACGGCAAGCCCGTCGCCCTGCCGACGAGCGCGGAGACCGGCTTTCGCATCACGCCTGAACAGCTTCGCGACGCGATCGGACAGAAGACGCGCTGGCTCCTCCTCAATTCGCCGTCGAACCCTTCCGGCGCGGTCTATTCGCAGAGCGACCTGGAGGCTTTGGCCGAGGTGCTGCGCGAAGCGCCCGATGTGGGCATCATGGTCGACGAGATCTATCAGCACATCTCCTATGTGCCCTTCCATTCCTTCCGCGCCGTGGCGCCCGATCTCGCCGAGCGCACGTTGATAGTGAATGGCGTGTCGAAAAGCTACGCCATGACCGGCTGGCGGCTCGGCTGGGGAATCGGACCAAAGCGGCTGACCGCCGCGATGCTGGCGATCCAGAGCCAGATCACCTCTGGCGCCTCCTCGATCAGCCAGGCGGCGGCGACGGCAGCCCTTGAAGGCGACCAGCAGCTTCTGGCCGAACGCTGCGACGATTTCCGCGAACGGCGCGATATGCTGGCCCGGGCCCTGAACGAGACCGGGGTCCTCAGATGCCCTTCCGCCGATGGCGCCTTCTACCTCTTCCCGGATTGCACCGGCAGCTTCGGCAAGACCACGCCGTCCGGCCGCCGGATCGAGACCGACGCCGATTTCTGCGAGGCGCTTCTGGAGGCCGAGGGCGTCGCCCTTGTCCCCGGCCGCGCCTTCGGCACGCCGGGACATATCCGCCTTTCCTATGCCTATTCCCGGGCCTCCCTGACCGAGGCCGCCAACCGCATCGCGCGTTTCTGCGCATCGCTGAAATGAGGATCCAGATGGCCCTGAAACCCAAAGACGCCCCCGACCTGTCCCGTTTCGACTGGGAGGATGCCTTCCGGCTCGACGACCAGCTTTCCGAAGAAGAAAGGATGCTGCGCGACGGTGCGCATGCCTATGCGCAGGAAAAGCTCCAACCCCGCGTGATCGAAGCCTATCGCGAGGAAAAGACCGATCCGGCGATCTTCCGCGAGATGGGCGAGATGGGTCTTCTGGGCGTGACGATTCCCGAAGAATATGGCGGGTTAGGGTCTTCCTACGTGTCCTACGGCCTTGTCGCGAGGGAAGTTGAGCGGGTGGATTCGGGCTATCGCTCGATGATGTCGGTTCAGTCATCGCTGGTGATGTATCCGATCTATGCCTACGGGTCGGAGGAGCAGCGCAAGAAATACCTGCCGAAGCTCGCTTCAGGCGAATTTATCGGCTGCTTCGGCTTGACGGAGCCCGATGCCGGCTCCGATCCCGCCGGGATGAAGACCCGCGCCACCAAGACCGCAAACGGCTATGTCCTGAACGGATCGAAGATGTGGATCTCGAACGCCCCGATCGCCGACGTGTTCGTCGTCTGGGCGAAGTCCGAGGCGCATGGCGGCAAGATTCGCGGTTTCGTGCTCGACAAGGGCATGAAGGGTCTCTCCGCGCCGAAGATCGGAGGCAAGCTGAGTCTGCGCGCCTCGATCACCGGCGAGATCGTGATGGAGAATGTCGAGGTTGGCGAGGACGCGCTTCTGCCCAATGTCGAAGGGCTGAAGGGGCCGTTCGGCTGCCTCAACCGCGCGCGCTACGGCATTTCCTGGGGCGTTCTCGGCGCTGCCGAATTCTGCTGGCACGCGGCGCGGCAATACGGGCTTGACCGCAAGCAGTTCAACCGGCCTCTGGCGCAAACGCAGCTTTACCAGAAGAAACTCGCCGACATGATGACGGAAATCTCGCTCGGACTTCAGGCCAGCCTTCGCGTGGGCCGGCTGATGGACGACGCCAAGGCGGCGCCGGAGATGATCAGCATCGTCAAGCGCAACAACTGCGGCAAGGCTTTGGATATCGCGCGGATGTCGCGTGACATGCATGGCGGCAACGGCATCAGCCTGGAATTCGGCGTCATCCGCCACATGGTGAATTTGGAAA
>JBNKFC010000426.1:0-2632 GCA_050289105.1 Paracoccaceae bacterium
GCCACCGCCCGCAGCCTGCGGCTCGACACTGCCGACCATGCGGCGGTCGGAGCGGCGGGAGAGGCAGAGGCCCCCTACGGCGCCGGCAGCCGCGAGCGGGCGGTGTGGAATGCCGCCGCGCCCGACCAATATGCCTGGGAAGCGGGCGGTGCGGGCGTTTTCACCCAAGCCTTCATCGACGGCATAGGCACCGGTGCCGCCGATGCGAACGGCAATGGCACGATCACCAATGCCGAGCTTCTGACCTTCCTGCGCGACCGCTCCGAATCCTGGTGCGCGGCGATCGCTGAGTGCGCGGGCGACGCCGGCGGGCTGACCCCGCATTTCGCCGGCCCGTTGCAGGCGGCCTCCCTTCACACCACCGCCCCCGCACCGGAACCGACCGCCCCCGAGGCGGCGCCGCTTCCGGAGTCGACCCTTGCGCCGAAGGATCTTGACCTTACCGACACGCTCGGCTTTGTCACCGACCTCTTCACGCCGTCGAACGCCGCCAACCTGCGGCTTGCCCTTTCGCACGAAAGCCCGCTCAGGATCGGAGACACGGTCAGCTTTTCCATCACGGCGGAGCGGGCGGGCACGCTGGTGCTTCTCGACGTGAACCCCAAGGGCGAACTTGCGCAGATCTTCCCATCAGGCCTTGCAAAGACCGGCACGACGCGGATGGCGGCAGGAGAGACCCTCACCATCCCGAACGGCAAGAGCGGCAACGGCGCGCCCTTGGAGATCCGCGTGACGGAACCCCACGGCAAGGGCTTCCTTCTGGGGCTTTTCATCGAGGACGACCTGCCGCGCCTGACCGCGATCCTGCCCGAAAACCTCGCGGGCGGCCCGGTGCCGAATGCGGGCCAGTATCTCTACGAGATCGCCCAGGATCTCTTGCGGCTTCAGGCCGACGCCTCGGGGACATCCGCCCCGGAATGGTCCGCGACCTATCTTCCCTACGAAATCATTCAATAGACGACAGAAGGAGACAAAAGTTATGCCGTTTCCGCTACCCTCCCGCCTCGGTCCGGTCCTCGTGCTGTGCCAGCTTGCGGCCGGCAGCGCGCTGGCTTGCGCGCAATACGACGACGTGGTGGCCGCCGTCGAAGCCGACGACGCCAACCGCGCGGCGGGGCTTTACGATGTCATCGCCGTCGCGACCGAATGCGACGACGCCTTGCGCGAATGGCTGGGCGATTACCTGGCGCGCGACAGTTTCCTTAAGGCGATGGACGAGCACACCACCCCCAACGACCGGCGCGCCGGGCTGACCCGCGCGCTCGGCTACGAAAAGCACTGGCGGAGCTATGCCGAACTGGGGCGGCTCGACTGGTCCGCTCACAAGTACGGATCGGCAGCGGTGAACTTCCAGCTCGCGATCAACGAGCTGGTGGAGGGCGACCCGACCCATGCCGCCGAGACCTCCGAGATCGCCGAGGTCTACCAGATGGCCTCGGCCTCTCTCGCGCTGGCCGATACGGCGGTCGACATGCCAAAGACCCGCAGCGGCGAGATCGGCGGGGTCTTCGCCACCAGCATCCGGGGCTTCAGCGTGGAAGAGGTGGAGCTTCCCATCACCTTCGAATTCGCCAGCACCAAGTTCGACGATCGCGGCGCCGAATACGCCCAGATGCTCGCCGATTATCTCAAGGGCATGGGCACGAACCATATCATGCTCGGGGGTCATACCGATCCGATCGGCGGCGAGGACTACAACCTCCAGCTTTCGCTGGCACGGGCCGACGCGCTCGGGTCCTTCCTGAAGGCGCACGGCTATTCCGGAGAGATCGAGACCGAGGGCTTCGGCGAAAGCGACCTGCCGCCGGCGCCTCCGGGGGTGGTCGAAGGCTCCGAGGAGCACTACCGGATCGCGCGTCGCGTCTCCTTCCAGTCGCGTTAGGGCCAAGGGATGCGCCCCGTGCTTCGGTCCCTTCTCGCGGCGGCAGGCATCGCGCTGGCCCCGGCGGCCGCGCAGGCGGGCCGGGTCCACGCCCTGGTGATCGGGATCGACGACTACCGTTTCATTCCTGACCTGCATGGCGCCGTGAACGATGCGACCGACATCGCGGATGCGCTGAATGGCATTGGTGCCGACGTGACGACCCTTCTTGATGCCGAGGCGAGCCGTGCGGCGATCCTGTCCGAATGGCGGCGGCTGGCGACCGGGCTTGGGCCTGAGGACCAACTCATCGTCAGCTATGCCGGGCATGGTTCGAACGAACCGGAGCATTTCGTCGGCAGCGAGGCGGACGGGCGCGACGAGACGCTGCTCCTTTCCGGCTTTTCGCCCTTTGGTCCGGCCGCTGGTGAACGCATTCGCGACGACGAGATCGCCGAGTTGATCGACCTTGCGGGTGAAGGCCGCACGATCTTCGTCGCCGATGCCTGTCATTCCGGCACGCTGTCGCGCAACGTCGCCCCCGCGCTCGGGTTCCGCTATGTCTCCGTCGGCCGGATCGAGGCCGATCCTCTGCCGCCGCCGCCGCCCCGCACGCCCGCGGCCGATGGCAGGGAGGAGGAAGCGGCACTGTTCCTCGCGGCTGCGGATGATTCCGAAAAGACGCCGGAATTTCTCATCAACGGCAAGCCGCGGGGCGCGCTGAGCTATGCCTTCGCCGCCAGCCTGCGCGGCGCCGCCGATGCCGACGCC
>JBNKFC010000427.1:0-8236 GCA_050289105.1 Paracoccaceae bacterium
CGATCTTGCTGGCCGTCGCGACGCTCATCAGGCCGACGAGGGACAATGGGAGGGCGATCAGGAACACCGCCTGGCAGAACTCGACCTTGTAGAAGAATCCGAGAAGCGCGAGCGTCGTCAGCGCGAAGGCGAGCATGGCCAGAAGGATGACCCCGGCCTCGCGCACGATGTAGAGAATGCGGCCAACGTTGATTCGGGCCATGTCCTCGAGGTCGGCTTCCGCCTGGCCGCCGACCCGTCGCGCCCGCAAGACCATGTCATAGGGAATGCCGAGCACCCAGTGCGAGGCCGACGACCACGTGACGGCCAGTGCGATCCAGTACCAGAGATTGGAGAAGGACCTGAGGTCGATCAGGTCGAAAATCAGTTTCGTCCAGTCCAAATCCTGCCCCCGGGCCCGCGTGCGGGCAATGCTAGCGGCGCACTGCGACGGTTTCCACCCTTGAGATGCGCCGCGATCCATGTAACCGGTTGGTCCGACCATGACCAGAGTGCGCGACATGACACCGATCCAGGCCCCCTTCCCCGCAACCCGTTTTCGCCGCCTCCGCCGCTCGGCCGCCCTGCGCGACCTCGTGCAGGAGAACCGGCTGTCGGTGAAGGACCTGATCTGGCCGGTCTTCGTGACCGACGTTCCGGGCGCGGATGCCGCCGTGCCCTCGATGCCGGGTGTCGTCCGACGCACGGTGGATGGCGCGGTGCGCGCGGCGGAAGAGGCGGCAACGCTGGGCATACCGGCGATCTGCCTCTTTCCCTATACCGATCCGGCCTTGAAGACGGAGGCCTGCGAGGAAGCGTGGAACCCCGAAAATCTGTCGAACCGGGCGGTGCGGGCGATCAAGGCCGCGGTGCCCGAAATCGCGGTGATGACCGACGTTGCGCTCGATCCCTACAATTCCAACGGACATGACGGGATCGTCCGCGATGGCGTGATCCTGAACGACGAGACGGTCGAGGCGCTGGTCAGGATGGCGCTGGCGCAGGCCGAGGCCGGCGCAGACATTCTTGGGCCGTCGGACATGATGGACGGACGGATCGGCGCAATGCGCACGGCGCTCGAAGCTGCCGGGCACAAGGATGTGACGATCCTCTCCTACGCCGCGAAGTACGCCTCGGCCTTCTACGGGCCGTTCCGCGACGCCGTTGGCGCATCCGGCGCGCTGAAGGGCGACAAGAAGACCTACCAGATGGATCCCGGCAATGCAGACGAAGCGCTGAGGCTCGTCGCGCGCGACCTGTCCGAAGGCGCGGACATGGTGATGGTGAAACCCGGCATGCCCTATCTCGACATCTGCCGGGCGGTGAAGGATGCCTTCGGCGTGCCGGTCTTCGCCTACCAGGTGTCGGGCGAATACGCGATGCTGAAGGGCGCGGTGCTGAACGGATGGGTGAAGGAAGAGGTGATCCTCGAAAGCCTGATGGCCTTCCGGAGGGCCGGTTGCGACGGCGTCCTGAGTTATTTCGCCCCGGACGTGGCCCGCATGCTCGCCCGCTAAGGCGGCAGACCGCGCAAGTTCGCGTGAGGCGCCACAACACTTAATGACAGGCCGGGCGTTCTGCCCTATAGATGGTATGGGATCGGTCGGATAAGGCCGACATGGGCATTCGAGAGCGGAGCAGTGAGATGAACGGATTTTCCCGTCGACATGTTATTTTTTCCGGGGGTGCCCTCGTGGGCCTTTCGGCCTGCGGCAACGGCATCGGTGGCAACGGCGCCGCGCGGCTCGATGCTCGGGTGGATGCGACGCGGGATTTCCTGACCTCGCGCTATCCAGGAACGGTCGACCTGATGAACAAGGCGGCCGGTGTCCTCTACATGCCGCTGATGACCGAGGCGGGCTTCGTCTTCGGTGGCGCTTACGGGCGCGGCGCGCTCAGGATCAACGACGTGACGGTGGATTACTATTCCGCCGCGCAGGCGAGTTGGGGATTGCAGATCGGGGCGCAGCAATATGCCCATGCTCTCTTCTTCATGACCCAACCGGCACTGGCCGAGTTCCGCGCCGCCGACGGCTGGGCGGTGGGCGCAGACGCGAAATACGCGCTGCCCGACAAGGGCGGGTCGCTTGCGGCCGACACGACGACGACGCTGGCGCCGGTCATCGCGCTGGTCTTCGGTCAGTCGGGCTTCATCGCCGGCGCGACGCTCGAAGGCACGAAATACACGCGGATTATTCCCTGACCGGATTTCGGCCGCTGACGCGGCCGATCCGCCGGGAGGGCGCTGCCCTCCCGGACCCACCCGGAGTATTTGCACCAAGAAGAAGGGGCAGGCTGGTCCGATCCTAGCCGGCGGCGCGAAGCCGGGCGATGAGGCTCGACGTGTCCCAGCGGCCCCCGCCCATCCTCTGCACGTCCTTGTAGAACTGGTCGACCAGCGCCGTGACGGGCAGGCTCGCGCCAGTCTCGTTCGCGGTCGAGAGGCAGATGCCGAGATCCTTGCGCATCCAGTCGACGGCGAAACCGTAATCGAACTTGCCGTCCTTCATCGTCTTGTGACGATTGGCCATCTGCCAAGAGCCGGCCGCGCCCTGGCTGATCACCTCGACCACCGCCTCGATGTCGAGGCCGGCCTTCTCGGCGAAGTGGAGCCCTTCGGAGAGGCCCTGGACGAGGCCGGCGATGCAGATCTGGTTGACCATCTTGGCAAGCTGTCCGGCGCCCGAGGGGCCGAGCAGCCGGCAGATGCGGGCATAAGCGGCGATCACTGGCTCCGCCTTGGCGTAGGTCGCCTCCTCGCCGCCGCACATGACCGAGAGGACGCCGTTCTCCGCCCCGGCCTGCCCGCCCGAGACCGGGGCGTCGACGAAGCCGATGCCGGCCTTGCCGGCCATCTCCGACAGGTCACGCGTGACGGCGGCCGAAACGGTGGTGTGGTCGACGAAGATGGCCCCCTTCGCCATGCCGGCGAAGGCGCCGTCCGGACCGGAGCACACGGCGCGCAAGTCGTCGTCATTGCCGACGCAGGCCATCACGAACTCCGCCCCCGCTGCCGCCTCGCGCGGGGTCGGGGCCGAGCGGTGGCCGTGCTTTTCGACCCAGGACGCGGCCTTCGCGGCGCTCCGGTTGTAGACCGTGACCTCGTGGCCCTTCGCCGCCAGATGCCCCGCCATCGGAAAGCCCATCACGCCGAGGCCGAGAAATGCCACCTTTGCCATCCGTCCCTCCCAAGATCATTGCAGCCGGAGCCGTTCTGCCCTAGTTAACCGCCCTGCCCGTGCCGTCAACCGGTTTGCGTGGTTCGGTGCCGGCGGCGGGCGCACCGGGCTCAAGCTTCGTCGGATCTCATGCTGACCGCGTTTCGCTGGCTTTTGCGCATCTTTTCGGCGCTCGTGTTCCTGGCCGGGGCAGCTCTGGCTCTCGGTTACTATTTCGGATCACGGTCCCTGCCCGATTACGGCGAGGATTTCCGCATCGAGGGACTAGCGGCGCCGGTGGAGATCGTGCGCGATACCGCCGACGTCCCGCATATCTTCGGGCAGGATGACGCCGATGTCTTTTTCGCCCTTGGCTTCGCCCATGCCCAGGACCGGCTCTGGCAGATGACGATCCTCCGCCGCACCGTTCAGGGCCGGCTGTCGGAGGTTTTCGGCGAGCGGACGGTCCAGTCCGACGAGCTGATGCGCCGGCTCGACCTTCAGGGGTTGGCGGTGCGGTCGCTCGCTGCGCAGGATGCCGAAACCCTGGCGGCGCTCGACGCCTATGCGCGCGGGGTGAATGCCTGGATCGGCATCGTCAATTCCGAGGCGAAGGGCCGCGGCGCGCCAGAATTCTTCTTCTTCTCCAACGAGATTTCCTATTGGCAGCCAGCCGATTCCATCGCGATCCTGAAGCTGATGGCGATGAGATCGACGGCGCAGATCGAGGCCGAGGTGCTGCGCGCGCGCGTCTCGCTTCTGTCCCCTGACTGGGCGCGCGACCTTATGCCAGACGTTCCCGGCGCCGGGGTTGCCTCGCTGCCGCCTTATGCCAGCCTCGTCCCCGGGGTGAAGCGGTCCTATGCCGCGCTCGATGCCGGGCCGGATGACCCACTTTCGCCGGTCGTGCATCTGCCCTTCTCGGGCGCCTCCAATGCCTGGGCCGCGGCGCCGTCCCGGTCGGCGGCCGGTGGCTCCCTCCTGGCGAACGATCCGCATCTCGACTTCTCCGCGCCGTCCCTGTGGTACCTCGCCCGTCTTGATCTGCGGTCAGGCGGCGTGATTGGTGCGACGATCCCCGGCATCCCGGCGGTCCTGTCGGGGCGCAACGCGAATTTCGGCTGGGGGATCAGCACCGCATGGCTTGACGATCAGGATATCCGGCTGGAGGAGCTGAACCCGGCGGATCCGGAGCGGTACCGGACCCCGGAGGGCTGGAAACCTTTCGTCAGCCGCCGCTCGATCATCGAGGTGAAGGACGCGCCCCCGATCACCGTCACCCTGCGCTGGAGCGACAACGGCCCGATCCTGCCCGGCACGCATTACGATCTCGCCTCGATCACACCGCAGGGCCATGTCGCGGCACTGAGCTGGACCGCGCTCGATCCCGCCGATGCCTCGATGACCGCCGCGTTGCGGCTGATGCAGGCGCAGAGCATCGACGAGGGGATCGCGGCCGGACAGGACTTCGTCGCGCCTGCCGAGAACGTGACGATGGCGGACCAGAACGGAATTGCCATGGTGATGTTCGGCGCCATGCCGGACCGCGCCCCGGCGACCCAGGGCCAGGGCCGGCTGCCCGCGCTCGGCTGGATGCAGGAGAACCGCTGGAAGGGCTATCTGCCCTATGCAAACAATCCCCGCTTCGTGAATCCGGAGGGCGGGATCGTCGGCAACACCAACAACAAGACGGTCGATCGCCCCTTCCCCCGCCATGTCAGCTTCACCTGGGGCGACACCCAGCGGGTGCAACGCTGGACGCGGCTGATGCAGGAGCGCGAGGTCCACAGCCGCGAAAGCTTCATCGCCGCGCAGCTGGATACCGTATCCCCGGCCGCGCGGACCATCCTGCCGCTCATCGCCGCCGATCTGTGGTTCACCGGGGAAGCCGCCCCCGCCGGCACGCCGGAACGCCTTCGCCAGCGCGCGCTCGAGGTGCTGGCCGAATGGGACGGCGACATGAACGAGCACCTGCCGGAGCCCCTGATCTATGCGGCCTGGGTGCGGGCGTTGCAGAACCGGCTGATCCGCGATGAAATCGGTCCTCTGGCCGATGCCTTCACCCATGTCGAGCCGCTGTTCATCGAGCGGGTCTATCGCGACATCGAAGGCGCCGGGCGCTGGTGCGACGTGATGCAATCGGCGCCGGTCGAGACCTGCACCGAGATCGCGCGGATGGCGCTGGACGATGCGCTGGTCGAGCTGTCGGAACGATACGGGCCGAACGTGGAAAGCTGGCGCTGGGGTGATGCGCATCAGGCGACCCAGGACCATCCGGTTCTCGGCCGGATGCCGATCGTCAAATGGCTGGTCAACATACGCCAGTCGACAAGCGGCGGCGACCATACGCTCGACCGCGGCCGGACGGCGGGAAGCGGGCCCGAGCCCTACCTCAACGTCAACGGCGCGGGCTATCGCGGGGTCTACGATTTCGCGGACCCCGACAGTTCGGTCTTCATCATCTCGACCGGGCAGTCGGGCAATCCGCTCAGCCGCCACTACGACGATCTGAGCGCGCTGTGGCGGCGGGGTGAATATGTGCCGATGTCGCTTGACCCTGATCTTGCACGGGCTGCGGCGACCGGGATCACGCGGCTGGAACCGGCGGCGGCGAACTAAAGCGCCTCGAACGCCGCCTTTTGCCGTGCCGTCCACTTCACCCTGACATGGTGACCATCCTCGCCGTCCTGTTCTTCCAGAACGACCCCTTCGCGGTGGAGCCAGGCCCGCGCCTTGCCGGCGCTGAACGGCAGGACCAGCTCCGCCTCGCTCCGCTCCTCGTCGAGCGCTGCGGTGATCGCGTCGAGAAGTGCGGGCAGCCCGTCGCCGGTCAGCGCGGACACGGCGTGGATGCCCGGGCTGCGGGCGTCCTGCACCTTCAGGGCTTCGCGCTGATCGGCCGAGAGAAGGTCGATCTTGTTCCAGACCTCGAATGCCGGAACGTCCTTGCCCACGCCGAGGCTTTCGAGGATGTCGCGCACGTCCGCAGCCTGTTCTTCGGTCTCGGGGTGGGAAATATCGCGGACATGCAGGATGAGGTCGGCCTCAAGCACCTCTTCCAGCGTCGCCCGGAAGGCGGCGACAAGCTGTGTCGGCAGGTCCGAGATGAACCCCACCGTATCCGACAGGATCACCTTCTTGCCCGAGGGTAAGGTCACGCCGCGCATCGTCGGGTCGAGCGTGGCAAAGAGCATGTCCTTGGCCAGAACCTCTGCCCCGGTCATCCGGTTGAAGAGAGTCGACTTGCCGGCGTTCGTGTAGCCGACCAGCGCCACGATCGGGAACGGGACCTTCCGGCGCGCGGCGCGGTGCAGTTCGCGCGTCTTCACCACCTTGGACAGCTGGCGTCGGATCTTCAGCACCTCGTCGTCGATCGCCCGCCGGTCGGCCTCGATCTGGGTCTCGCCGGGGCCGCCGACGAACCCGAAGCCGCCACGCTGACGTTCGAGGTGCGTCCAGGCGCGGACAAGGCGGGTGCGCTGGTAGCTCAGCGCCGCCAGCTCGACCTGAAGCACGCCCTCGCGGGTCCGTGCCCGGTCGGCGAAGATCTCAAGGATCAGGCCGGTCCGGTCCAGAAGCTTGACGCCCCACTCCTTCTCGAGGTTGCGCTGCTGCACGGGGCTCACCGGCCCGTCGACCAGCACGAGGTCGATCTCGGCCTCGGCAAACCGCGCCTTCATCTCGGCGATCTTGCCCGAGCCGAAAAGCATGCCGGCCTGCACCTTTGGCAGCCGGACGACCTCCGAGCCGATCACCTCGAGATCGGGAAGCGCCAGCGCCAGAGACACGGCCTCGGCCAGCGCAAGTTCAGGCAGCCGGCGTGTCCGGCCGCTCTTCAGGTCGGGGTGAAGGACATAGGCCCGGGTCGGGCGGTCCTTGACGGGTTGCGCTTCGGTCAGTCTTCGCCCTCGTACAGCGAGATGGGCTGCCCCGGCATGATCGTCGAAATCGCATGCTTGTAGACAAGCTGCGACTGGCCGTCGCGGCGCAGCAGCACACAGAAGTTGTCAAACCATGTGATGACGCCTTGAAGCTTCACGCCGTTGATCAGGAAGATCGTCACAGGAACCTTGGCCTTGCGGACATGGTTTAGAAAGGCATCTTGCAAATTTTGCTTGTCGGCAGCCATGATTATCGTCGCCTTGTACTTTTTCTTGAGTTTGTTTTCTACGAACGTTTTCCCGCCCCTCGGCGCTGCACCGGGGGCTTGATGGAATTATGCTTAAGATTTCGGGAGTTTCCACCCCCAATTTAGGGCCGGAGTGGTCCTAGCGAAAGACGCCGCTTCAGCCGCGCCAGAAGTCGGGGTTGAGAAGCGCGATGATGGCCAGCGTTTCAAGACGTCCAAGCACCATCGCGGCCGCCGTAACCGCCCGAGCGGCGCCGTTCAATTCAGACCAAGGCAGCGGTGCCTCGGCCGCGACCGCCGCCAGCGGGCCTGTCGTGGAGAGCGCCGATACGGCGAAGGTGGTCGAGGCGACGAAGTCGAGCCCGGTGAGGGACAGCGCCAACATCGTCACCGCGATCGACAGCGCGAACAGCATGAAGAATATCCACGCCATCTGCGCACCCTGCCGACGCAGCCGCCGGGCCTGAACCCCGGCGCCGCCGACGGAACTAGGATGCACGAGCCGCTCGATCTCGCGCTCGCCGTGGCGGTAGAGCGCATAGACGCGCAGGAGTTTCACGCCGCCCGCTGTCGTCGCAACGCCGCCGCCGATCACGGCAAGCCCCGCCAGAATCAGGCCGGGTGTCGCAAGGCCCGACCAGTCGCGCGCTTCGGTCCAGTCCACGGATTCGAAGCCGGTCGTGGTCAGGAACGACAGGACGGTGAAGATCGTACCCCAAAGCGCCCGGATCGCAGCGGCAGTATCCTTGACCTCGTCCACTTCGAGCGCGCCGACCCAGTGGCGCAGGAAGAGGAGCGCCGGCACAAGGGTCACCAGAAGCAGCGCCATGCGCAGCTCGGGGTCCACGAGCAACCCGCTCGTGTTCCGCAGCGTGCGGCCCGACGGATAGAGCCGACGCGACAGGGCGAAGACGAGGAAGACGAGGATCACCACCTCGCCCCAGGCGCCCGACCGGCTGCCCGACAACCC
>JBNKFC010000428.1:0-11136 GCA_050289105.1 Paracoccaceae bacterium
GGCACCCGGGATCGCGTTCATCTGGCCCAACACGTTGGCGCGCTTGGCCATGTTCTTGGCATAGTCGCCGACCCGTTCGAGGCTGGCTGCGATCTTCATCACCGACAGCACCGTGCGCAAGTCCGACGCCGCCGGGGCGCGCAACGCGATCAGCCGCGCGGTTTCGTCGTTGATCCGCTCTTCCAGCGCATCGATGGCCTTGTCGCCGGCGCGCACCTTCTCTGCCAGTTCTTCGTCGCGCATCTCAAGCGCCGTTCCAGCGTCCAGGATGGCCGTCTCGACCATGCCGCCCATTTTCATGACCAAGGCCTGGATCCCCTCCAGGTCGCGGTCGAAGGCGCGCAGAATGTGCTGTTCGCTCATGGATTCGTCTCCCTCAGCCGATCCGGCCGGTGATGTAGCTTTCCGTGCGCGGATCGCGCGGATTGGTGAAGATCTGGCTGGTTTCCCCGTATTCGACGAGGTTGCCGAGATGGAAGAATGCGGTGCGCTGGCTGACGCGGGCGGCCTGCTGCATCGAGTGGGTGACGATGACGACCGAGAATTGCGAGCGGAGCTCGTCGATCAGTTCCTCGACCTGCGCGGTAGCGATCGGGTCGAGCGCCGAACAGGGTTCGTCCATCAGGAGGACCTCGGGCGAGGTCGCAATGGCCCGTGCGATGCAAAGCCGCTGCTGCTGACCGCCCGATAGCCCGGTGCCGGGCTGAGCGAGCCGGTCCTTCACCTCGTTCCAGAGCGCAGCCTTCCTGAGCGAGGTCTCGACGATCTCGTCCAACTCCGCCTTGTTGCGGCTCAGGCCGTGGATCTTCGGGCCATAGGCGACGTTGTCGTAGATCGACTTCGGAAACGGGTTCGGCTTTTGGAACACCATGCCGACCTTGGCGCGCAGTTGCACCGGATCGACGCGCTTGTCGTAGATATCTTCCCCGTCGAGGGTGATCTTGCCCTCGACCCGGCAGATCGGGATCGTGTCGTTCATCCGGTTGAGGCAGCGCAGGAAGGTCGACTTGCCGCAGCCCGACGGGCCGATGAAGGCGGTCACCGTGCGGTCGGCGATATCGACATCGACATCCTTGATCGCGTGGTTGTCGCCGTAATAGACCTGCACACCCCGTGCGGAGATCTTGATCTCGTTGGCGTCCACGGCTTTCTCCGTCAATCTCATGTCGTTCATTGTGGCAGTCTCCGCCATTTTTACCAGCGCCGCTCGAACCGCCGGCGCAGGACGATCGCCACGGCGTTCATCACCAGCAGGAACACCAGAAGCACTATGATCGCGCCCGATGCCCGCTCGACAAAGGCCGGATCCGCGCGCTGGGTCCAGTTGTAGACCTGCACCGGGAGCGCCGTCGCCGGATCGAAGAAGCCCTCGGGCGGCGCGCCGGGATAGTCACGCACAAAGGCCACCATGCCGATCAGCAGAAGCGGCGCGGTTTCACCGAGGGCCTGCGCAAGACCGATGATCGCGCCGGTCAGGATGCCCGGCATCGCCAGCGGCAGGACGTGATGAAGGATCGACTGCATCTTCGATGCGCCGATGCCGAGTGCGGCCTCCCGGATCGACGGTGGCACCGATTTGAGGGCGGCGCGTGTCGGAATGATGATGCGCGGCAGCGTCATCAGCGTCAGCACCAGCCCTCCGACGATCGGTGCCGATTGCGGCAGTCCGGCGGTGTTGATGAAGATCGCGAGGCCGAGGATGCCGTAGACGATCGACGGCACCGCCGCGAGGTTGGAGATGTTGACCTCGATGAGATCGGTCCAGCGGTTCTGCGGCGCGAATTCCTCGAGGTAGACGGACGCGGCCACACCGATGGGCAGCGCCAGGACCAGCACGATCAGCATCATGTAGGCTGAGCCCAGGATGGCAACGCCTAGACCGGCCGCCTCTGGCCTGAGTTCCGAGGCGTCGGCGGCGGTGATGAAATCCCAGTTGAAATCCCGGCTGAGGATGCCCGCGTCGCGCAGCTTGTCGGCGAGGTCAAGCTGCTTGGTCGAGACGTTGCTGTCGCGCTCCGCACTTTCCCGCGTCACCCGCCCCTTGATGTAGCCGTCGATCCGGCCATTGGCGAGGACCTTGAACGACACCGTCTGGCCAAGGAGATCCGGATGGGAAAGAACCCGGTCGCGCACCAGCGCCGCCGCTTCCTTGGAGGTCATGTCCGACACGTCCTTGGCGCTCAGCCCTTCTACGTCGATGCCCTTCTCCTCGATCATCGCCTTCAGCGCGCCGTCGATCAGCTTGCCGTAGCCGATGGTCGTGACCTTTTTCATCACCTCGATGTCGCGGGTGCCGGACTTGTCGAGCACCTTCTCGTCGAGATGGATGTCGAGATGGAGGAAGGTCTGGCGGAAGGCGCTGCTGCCATTCAGGAGGATTGAGCTCAGCAAGACGATCAGCGCGGCGATGGCGATGCCCACGGCGACAAGGCCGTAAAGCCGGAACCGGCGCTCGGCCGCGTTGCGGCGGCGCGTGCGGGCGTCAGCGGACAGAAGCGAGCCGTGGCGCGGCGTGGCGACGGTGGCGTCGGTCATTCGTACTGCTCCCGGTATTTCCGCACCACGACCAGCGCGATGACGTTCAACCCCAGCGTGAAGATGAAGAGCATCATCCCGAGCGCGAAGGCGACCAGTGTCTCGGGCGAGGCGAATTCAGTATCGCCGGTCAGCTGGCTGACGATCTTCACGGTGATCGTGGTCATCGCCTCGAACGGGTTCAGGCCCAGCTTCGCGGACGCCCCCGCCCCCATGACGACGATCATCGTCTCGCCGATGGCCCGGCTCGCGGCGAGAAGGATCGCCCCGACGATGCCCGGCAGCGCGGCGGGCAGGATCACCTGCCGCACGGTCTCCGATTGTGTGGCCCCGAGTCCGTAGGATCCGTCCCGCATCGCTTGCGGCACCGCGTTGATCACATCATCGGACAGCGACGACACGAACGGGATCAGCATGACCCCCATCACCAGCCCCGCCGTCATTACCGAGGACGAGGACGAGCCGAGCCCCAGCGGCTGCGCGAGGTAGTCGCGCAGAAGCGGACCCACCGTGATCAGGGCGAACAGACCGTAGACGATGGTCGGGATGCCGGCGAGGATCTCGATCGCCGGCTTGGCGAAGGATCGCGTCAGCTTCGAGGCGTATTCCGAAAGGTAGATCGCGATCATCAGGCCGAGGGGCACCGAAAAGACCAGCGCCACGAACGAGACATAGAGCGTGCCCCAGAGGAGCGGCCAGATCCCGAGGTCGGACCCGCCCCGGAATTGCGGGTTCCAGGTCAGGTTGAAGAAGAAATCCTTCGCCGGGTAGAGCTGGAAGAAATGCACGCTTTCGAAGAGCAGCGAGGCGACGATGCCGAAGGTCGTCAGCACCGCGACCAGCGAGGCGCCGATCAGGAGCGCGACGAGAAAGCCCTCGAAGACGTTGCGGGCACGATACTCCGGAGAGACACGCCGCAACGACAGGGCGAAACCGACAAGCGATACCGCGATCACCGCCGCCGCCATTGCCAGCCGTGAGGTCCGGATCGCGTCGCGATAGGCACCAGCCGCCTCGAAGACATTGGGCTTCACGTCGCTGCCAAGCGCCACGCCCACATCCGCCAGATGCGCGCGGACCGTGGCGGAATCGGCGCGCATCGCTTCAAGCTCGGCCTCGCTCAGCCCGTCCGCGGCGGCCATGGCGTCAAGCCCGTCCGCGACGCGGCGGACATCGCTCATCACCAGATCGAGCGATCCGCCCGCGGGAATGTCGTCCGCGGTAATATAGGATGCGACCCGGTTCTCGATCACGATCGGCTGGACGAAGAGCCACGCGCCCAGAAGCAGAAGCGCCGGGACCGAGGCGAAGAGAAACACGGTCTGGCCGTAATAGCCGATCAGAGAGTGCAGCTTGCGCCGGTCGCCGCCGGCAAGCCGCATCGCCCGGGCGCGGGCCATGACATATCCGACGCTCGCGATGGCCAGAACGATCAGGACGAGGACGGAGATGCTCATGTCGGCCTTCCGGACAAGAAAACGGGTGGCGCCAAGGCGCCACCCGCAGGGTTCAGATCAGTTCAGCGGCCCCATTGGGGTGCCGGCGGCAACCATCGCCTGCGTCGCGGCAAGCTCCGGATCCGACACGAGGCCGTAAGCCGCAAGCGGTCCGTCCGGGCCGGCCATGTCGTCGGAGACGAAGAAGTCGATGTATTCCTGGAGGCCCGGGATCACGCCGAGATGCGCGGTCTTGACGTAGAAGTAGAGCGGGCGCGAGACCGGGTAGTCACCCGAAGCGATGCTCTCGGTCGAGGGGACGACGCCGTCCATCGTGGCGACGCGCAGCTTGTCGGTGTTGTTCTGGTAGAACGACAGGCCAAAGACGCCGATGGCGTTCTTGTTGGCGTCGATGCGGGCCAGCGTCTCGGTATAGTCGCCGTCGATGTCGACCGACGCGCCGTCGGTGCGCAGAGACAGGCAGGCCTTCTTGCCGTCCTCTTCGCCCTTCGCGGCGACAAGCGCCTCTTCGGCGCCCGAAGCCGCACAGCCGGCCTCCAGAACCTTCACGTCGAAGACTTCGCGGGTGCCGTGCTTGGTGCCCGGGATAAAGGCGAGGATGTCCTGCGCCGGAAGCGCGGGGTTCACGTCGGCCCAGGTCTTGTTCGGGTTGGCGACGAGCGCGCCGTCCTTGACGACCTCGGCGGCCAGCGCGTTGTACCAGTCGGCGGGCGTGAAGGCGAATTCGGCGCCGTCGATGTCCGAGGCGAAGACGATTCCGTCATAGCCGATGCGCACTTCCATGATGTCGTTCACGCCGTTCGAGGCGCAAAGGTCGATGTCGGACTGCTTGATGCGGGACGACGAGTTGGCGATGTCGATGGTGTTCTCGCCCACGCCTTCGCAAAGCTTCTTGCGGCCGGCACCCGAGCCGCCGCCTTCCACGACCGGGGTCGGGAAGTCGAAGTTCTCGCCGAAGGCTTCGGCGACGATGGTGGCGTAGGGCAGAACGGTCGAGGACCCGGCGATCTGGATCTGGTCGCGCGCGTCGGCGGCGGTGGCGGCAGCCGCCAGGGCAATCGCCGATACGGTGAATTTCACGGTGTTCATTGCACTCTCCTGCAAGTCTCGTTTGCGGCCACCACCCCCGGGCGACCTTGACCGACGCTCTAGGGCCGCGCGGCTATGCTTTTGTGACAGGTCTGTAACGGTTTCATGACAGTATGCGGCGAGGCGACGAACGGGCCCCTGATACATGTCAGTCGGCAGGCAAGATCACCATGAAACGGCTGCCTTTTCCGACCTCGCTCTCGATCCGGAAGCGGCCGCGGTGGCGGTTGACGATATGCTTCACGATCGCAAGTCCGAGGCCGGTTCCACCCTTTTCGCGCGACCGGTCGCTGTCGACTCGGTAGAATCGCTCCGTCAGCCGCGGCAGGTGCAGGGGATCGATGCCCTCTCCCCGGTCGATGACCTCAACCTGAACCGCCGGCCCCCGCAGGACCGGTTCGCGCTCCACCTCCGAGACGCGCACCACGACTTCCTTGCCAGCCCCACCGTATTTCAGCGCGTTTTCGACGAGGTTGTGAAACACCTGCGTCAGCTGGTCGGCGTCGGCGCGCAGCCGGACCGGCCCCTGGCCCGCCTCCAGCCGGAGATCTATGCCCGCCGCCGCAGCCTGATCGCGGTGGGTGGCCAGGGCCGACCGCAGAAGCGCGACGATGTCCACCTGATCGGCCGGCCGGCGGCGTTCCTCCGCCTCCACCCGGCTCAGAGACAGAAGATCGTTCACCAGCCGGATCATCCGTCCGGCCTCGCGCTCCATGATCCCGAGAAACCGCTCGCGCGCCGCAGGATCGTCCCGCGCGGCCCCGCGCAATGTCTCGATGAAACCGACAAGCGCCGTCAGCGGTGTGCGCAGCTCATGGCTGACATTGGCGACGAAGTCGCGCCGCATCGCGACGGCATGCTCCAGCGCCGAGAGATCTTCGAACGCGATCAGGGCCCCGCGCCCCACGCCGACCGGAACCGGTGTGAACGTCAGCGCCAGATGGGTCTCGCTCGCCGGCCCGGTGGCGGACAGGACGATCCGCGCCGTGCGCCGCTCGCCGTCGACGAGGCAGGCTTCAATCCCGTTGAGAAAGTCCGGATGGCGCAGAAAGGCGCTGCACGTCCGGCCTTCGAGCGGCAGGCCGAAAAGATCCGTCGCCGCCTGGTTCGCGGCAACGACCCTCTGATCGGCGGCGACGAGAACCAACGCCATCGGCACCGCTTCGAGGAAATCCCGCATCTCCGCCGCCTGCATGCCGGTCTCCTTGCCCCTGGTCCCCCTGTGTCGGGGCAAATCATGCACAAATCAACCCGGCTTCCATATTGCACTTCCGCGCGGGAGGGCTAAACCTTGAAGGGAGAAAATGTGTCCTGAATCCCCTTATGGTCGATCCGTCGCGGGAGTCAGGAGCGTCAGAGCGGGAAGGCACATGCCAAAGCCACCTGGGACGGCCCCGAATTCGCAGACGTCGGCTGACGCGGGACAGCAAGGATCGGGCTCCGGTCCGCGCATTCTGGCCATCGATGTGACGCCGTCTCTGCTCGACCGGGTGCGGGAGGCGATGGGCGGCTCCTGCATCGTCGCACGCTACGAGACGCTCAACCTGCAGTTCCTCGCCCAGGTCATGCCCGACACGATCCTGGCGCCCCTGCTCGGGCCGGATTTTGACATTCTCGACCTGATCGACCGCCTCGACCGCATCGGCTACGGCGGCGCGCTGCGCGCCTTGACGCCGGAACTTCCGGATCCCGGCGCGGTGCGGGCTGAAGTCCGTAGTCACGCGGCGGGGCTCGATTTCGACCTGATCGTCATTTCCGGCGACGCGCCGCTCAGCGGATGACGGACCTCACCGCGGCTAGGCCCTGGCCGAAGTCGTGGCGAAGTAGGTCGATATCCTCGACGCCGACTGAGATGCGGAAGAACCCTTCCGAGATGCCAAGCGCCGCCCGCCCCTCGGCACCCAGCGCTCGGTGGGAGCTTGACGCCGGATGTGACAGGGTCGTGCCGACGTCCCCGAGCGTCGGGGCAAAGGCAATCGACGGCATGGCCCGGGTCAGGGCGTTGGCGGCGGCGCGCCCGCCCTCCAGCTCGAACGAGAGCATGTTGCCGGGTCGCGCCCCGAGGATGCCGCGCGCCCGGTTGTGATCGGGGTGATCGCTGCGGCCGGGATAGATCACCCTCCGGACCCCCTCCTGCCCGGCCAGAAACTCGGCAAGCGCGGCGGCGTTCTCCTCGGCCCTGTCGTAGCGCAGATGAAAGGACATGAGCCCCCGCTCAGCCAGCCAGCAGTCGAACGGGCTGGGCGTCAGTCCCGCGGTAACGGCGAAATCGCGCACGGCGGTCCTGTGCGCCGGATCGCGGGTGGCGACGTAGCCGAGCGTGACGTCCGAATGCCCGGCCAGAAGCTTGGTCACCGAATGGATCACGATGTCCGCCCCGTGGTCGAAGGGCCTGTAGCCGCGTGGGGTGGTGAAGGTGTTGTCGACCGCGACCGGAATGCCCGCCTCGCGGCCGATCTTCAGGATCGCTTCCATGTCCGCGATCCTGAGCGTCGGATTCGACACGACCTCGACCAGGATCAGCCGGGTCTCGGGTCGGATCGCGGCGCGGAACGCCTCGGCATCGGTCGGATCGGCAAGATCCGCGGCAATCCCGAAGCGCGGCAGATCCTGACCCATCAGCCGCAGGCTCCTACCATAGAGCTGATTGCCGCCCAGAACCCGGTCGCCGGAGCGCAGCAGCCCCAGAAGCACCGCCGAAACCGCCGCCATACCCGACCCGAGGATGAGGCCGCCGCCCTCCGGCGCGCCCTCCAAGGCGTCGATCTTGCGCGCCAGAACATCGGCGTTCGGATGACCCTCGCGCGCATAGGTATAGCCCGACATCTGGCCGGTATATTGTGCGTCGAGCTGATCGGGATCGGTCGACGCATAGACGACCGAGGGCTGGAGCGGCGTGCCGACCGCGCGGCTGACGCTATCCGGCCAAGGGGTCCGGCGCACGAGGTTGTCGGGGATGTCGCTCATCGATGGGTCCTCTCATCCAGCCAGGTTGCGCCGGTTCAAGCGTCGGAGGGACGTTCGGCCGCCACCGGCCGCAATCCAAGGGCGAAGCGGCGGGCGTTCTCGCGGTAATGCGCGGCGGAGGCCAGAAGCTTGGCCCGCGCGGTCTCATCGAGCGCCCGGACCACCTTGCCCGGCGCGCCCATCACGAGGCTGCCGTCGGGGATCTCCTTGCCCTCAGTGATCAATGCCCCCGCGCCGATCAGGCATCCCTTGCCGATCCGCGCCCCGTTCAGGACGGTCGCCCCCATCCCGATCAACGTGCCGTCGCCGATGGTACAGCCGTGCAACATCGCCTTGTGGCCGATGGTGCAATCCGCGCCGATGGTCAGCGGAAAGCCCATATCCGTATGGCAGACGGTGTTTTCCTGAATGTTGGAGCCGCGACCGACGCGGATCTCCTCGTTGTCGCCGCGCAGGGTAGACCCGAACCAGACATTCGCACCGGACTCCAGCACGACCTTGCCGATCAGGTTTGCATCCGGGGCGACCCAGGCGTCGTCGGCTATTTCCGGAGCGATGCCGTCCAGTTCGTAGATCATCTTGAAGAAAACTCCCGGTTGAGGCCGCGCACGAAGTCCGAAAGACCAGGCTGGCGGTCGCGCCGCATCCGCTCGGCAGTGAGGATCGTCTTCAGCTCCGCCTCGGCGCGGTCGATATCCTCGTTGATCAGGACGTAGTCGTATTCCGCCCAGTGGCTGATTTCCGCCTCGGACTTCGCCATCCGCCCGGCGATAACCTCGTCGCTGTCCTGCCCCCGGCTTCTCAGCCGCCGCTCCAGTTCGGCGATCGACGGCGGCAGCACGAAGATCGACACCACGTCCTTGCCAAGCACCGAATTGCGGATCTGCTGACCGCCCTGCCAGTCGATGTCGAAAAGCGTATCGCGCCCTTCGGCCATCGCGGCTTCCACAGGTGCCTTGGGCGAGCCGTAGAGGTTGCCGAAGACCTCGGCATGCTCCAGCATCTCGCCGGCCGCAACCATCGCCTCGAATTCGGGACGCGAACGGAAATAGTAGTCCTTGCCGTCGACCTCGCCCGGCCTCGGCGGCCGGGTCGTCGCCGAAACGGAAAACCGCAGGCTTGGATCCCAGTCCATCAACCGCTTCGCAAGGGTAGATTTCCCTGCCCCGGAGGGCGACGACAGGATGATCAGCAAACCCTTGCGCTTCATCGTCATTCCACGTTCTGAACCTGTTCCCGCATCTGGTCGATGACCGTCTTGAGGTCAAGGCCGATCCGCGTCAGCGCCGCGTTGCCCGACTTCGAGCAAAGCGTGTTCGCCTCGCGCATGAATTCCTGCATCAGGAAGTCGAACTTGCGCCCGACGGCGCCCTTTTCGGCCAGAAGGTTCCGCGCAGCCTCGACATGGGCGGAAAGCCGGTCGATCTCCTCGGTGACGTCAGCCTTGACGACGAGAAGCGCAAGCTCCTGCGCCACCCGCCCTGGCTCCGCCTCGGCCGCCCCCGCGAGGACCCGCGCGAGGTTGTCCTTCAGCGCCCGCTCCATCTCGGGGCGCCGCGCTTCGGCTGCGACCTTCGCCTCGGCGGTGAGCCTGGCGATCGTGTCGATCTGCCCGGCGATCACCGAGGCAAGCGCGCGCCCCTCGGCCGCGCGCGTCGCCGCGAAATCCGCGAGCAGCGGGTCGAGGTCGGACAGAAGTGCGCCCAACAGGGGGGCGGTGTCGTCGACCTCGCCGCCCTGATCGGTGACGCCGCGCAGGGAAAGGATTTCGGTCGTGGTCGGATCGGCGAGAGGAATGCCGAGCGCCTCGGCCCGCGCCCGCACCACTTCGAGCGCGTCGAGAACGGAATCGAGACCGGCCGCATTGACGCGCAAAGCCTCGCCCCCGACATCGCGCGCGATCTTCAGCGAAAGGGTGATATTGCCCCGCGCCGCAACCCGGCCGACGGCGGCGCGCGCGGCGGGCTCAAGCCCTTCGATCCAGTCGGGCAGCCGCAGACGCAGGTCGAGGCCCTTGCCGTTGACCGAGCGAATCTCCCACGCCCAGTCGAAGCCCTCGCCCTGCCCGCGACGGGCCGCGAATCCCGTCATCGAGACCAGTTGAGCGTTTACCATTTAAGACTTTTGTCCCCCCGCCCGGCGCCAAAGCGCGTATATTAACACTTGGGTAATCATTCCGGCCCTAGGGTTAACAAAACCTGACCGCCGCCACAACGCGGAGGGGGCCGGAGAGTTTTGGGTAACGCGGCAGGTGTGACGTGAAGATGTTTGATGACAGCCGGGACAAGGTCGTCCCGCTTTCGGGATACCGTAGGGATATGAGATTTCCTTGCATTTCAGAGGTCCGGGCCTATTGGGAGGCGCTCCGCGACGGACGCCAGGTTCCCTACCGCTCCGAGGTCGATCCGCGCGGCATCGAGCGCGCGTTGGAACATGCGTTCATCCTGGAACGTATCGCGCCGCAGGTGGCGCGGTTCCGCCTTTCCGGGATGCATCTCAACGACCTGATGGGTATGGAGGTGCGGGGCATGCCGCTCACCTCGTTCTTCACGCCGAAGGCGCGGGCGGAAATCGCGGTGCTGATCGACGCGGTCTTCACCGGGCCGCGCACTGCGGAGCTGACGCTTGCTGCCGAAACCGGTCTTGGCAAACCCGCGATGGAGGCGAAGGTCGTGATCCTGCCGCTGCGCTCCGATCTCGGCGATGTCAGCCGGGCGCTTGGCTGCTTTGTCGCCGAAGGCCCGATCGGCCGGACGCCGCGCCGGTTCGATCTTGTGGAAAGCCTGGTGAGCCCGATCGTCGAAAGCATGCCCACGCGCCGGGTTCCCCAAGTGCCGGCGGTGCCCGGCCTTGCTGAACCGGTCGCACCCTTCCAGGGAGCGAGGCCGCAGCCGATCCGCGGTCGCGGGCATCTTCGGCTTGTCGTGTCCGACGAATGAAAAGCGGCCCCGAAGGGCCGCCATCCTCTGTGCGTCGCGAGTGCCGGCGGCGGGCCTTGAGCCTGCCGCCTTTTGCCTTGTCGCGTTACATGCCCGCGGCTTTCTGCATCGCCCGGCGGCCCTGCAATTCCTCGGCAACGAGGAAGGCC
>JBNKFC010000429.1:0-7597 GCA_050289105.1 Paracoccaceae bacterium
CCTTCGCGGCCCTCATGTTTGTCTTCTGGCTGATGGTGACGAAATCGTTGCCCTTCGCCTGAGACTGGTTTCCCGCGCGTTACGCCCCCGCGCGGTCTGTAGCTACGGAAAACCTACAAGGCTCCTACGTGGTCCCTACGGCAAACCGACGTCCCCGATCCGCTTTGCGCGCCTCTGCCGCCATGCTACCACCTCTTCGGAACGACCGACCGGGGGCCCCATGCAGAAGACCGTGAAGGACTACATCCGCACCATCGCCGACTTCCCGCACGAAGGGATCATGTTCCGCGACGTAACCACGCTTTTCGCCGATGCGCGCGGGTTCCGGATGGCCATCGACCAGCTTCTTCACCCCTATGCGGGCGAGCGGATCGACAAGGTGGTGGGGCTCGAGGCGCGGGGGTTTATCCTCGGCGGGGCGATTGCGCACCAGCTCACCAAGGGCTTCGTGCCGATCCGCAAGAAGGGCAAGCTGCCGGGCGCGGTGATCTCGCAGGCCTACAAGCTCGAATATGGCGAGGCGGTTATGGAGATCCATGACGACGCCCTGCAGCCGGGCGAAAAAGTCTTGATTGTCGATGACTTGCTGGCCACGGGCGGCACCTGCGAAGCGGGGATCAGGCTCTGCGAGAGGCTCGGCGCCGAGGTCGTCGGCTGCGCGTTCGTCATCGACCTGCCGGAGCTTGGGGGACGCAAACTCCTCGAACGGCTCGGGATGAATGTGCATGTCCTGTGCGAATTCGAGGGTGCCTGACGCCGGGCATTAACGAAGCGGTAAAGATTCTCTCCTAGACCTGAACCTGTCCGGTTCACGCCGGGCCTTGCATGCAACACGTGTGACAGTTCATTGCTCCTGCCCCGTCGGTTGCTCCACCGGCGGGGCAATCCGTTCAGACGCGCAGGACGGCACCAGGGTTGAGGATGCCCAAGGGGTCGAGCGCCGCCTTGATCGCCCGCATTGCCGCCAGCTTCGTCGGATCGCCATAGCGTTCGAGATCCGCGACCTTGGCCCGTCCGATCCCGTGTTCGGCGCTGACGGATCCGCCGAGGTCGTGCACCAGATCATGCACGGTGCGCGTGACCACCGCAGCCCGGCCGGCGAAGTCCGCGGCGCGCCCGCCCTTTGGCGGGAAGATATTGTAGTGCAGATTGCCGTCGCCGACATGGCCGAAGCAGTTGATCCGGAACGGCCCAAGCGCGGCGACGGCGGGACCGGCGCGGTCGAGGAATGTCGCGATTTCGGTCAGCGGCAGCGAGATGTCGTGCGACACGACGGCACCGATCTTCCGGTTCGCGTCCGGCAGGGATTCGCGCAACTCCCAAAGCGCGCGGCGCTGGGTCTCGCTCGATGCGATGACGCCGTCACCGACCAGACCGGCGGTCTCGGCCGCCTCGTAGAGATCGGCCAGCACCGCCTCGGGATCAAGGCCAGGCGGCAGCCCGATCTCAGCCAGGACCAACCATTCCGGCCGGTCTGCAAAGGGTTGGCGGATCTGGGGCAAGACCTCATCGAGGAAGAGCAGGCCCTGTTGGTGGATCAGCTCGAAACTCGTCACCCCTCCGCCGGTCCGATCCTGCGCGAGCGTGAGCAACCGCAGCGCCGCCTCGGGACCGGAGACGGCGAGCATCGCGGTGCCGACCCCGGCTGGGCGCGGAAAGATCCGCAAGGTCGCGGCCGTGATGACGCCGAGCGTGCCTTCGGAGCCAATCAGAAGGTCCTTGAGGTCGTAACCGGTATTGTCCTTGCGCAGCCGCTTCAGCCCATGAAAGACCGAGCCGTCGGCCATCACGGCCTCGACGCCGAGGCAAAGCTCGCGGGCATTGCCGTAGCGCAGGACCGATACCCCTCCGGCATTGGTGGCGAGGTTGCCGCCGATCCGCGCCGTGCCTTCCGACGCCAGTGACAGCGGAAAGAGCCGACCGGACGCCTCGGCCGCAGCCCGCACATCGGCCAACGTCATCCCGGCCTCGGCAATCATCAGGCCTTCCTCCGGCCAGACGCCGCGCAAACCGGCCATCCGTTCGAGCGACAGGATCAGCGGGGCGGGCCCGTCCGGTACGACCTGGCCGAGGACCAGCCCAGTTCCCCCGCCCCAGGGCACGACCCCCACCCGTGCCTCGGCACAGGCCCGAACGATGCGCGCCACCTCCTCGGTCGAGCGCGGCCGGGCAACGAGCGCGGCCGGTGTCGTCGCCTTCTGGCGCGGCTCTTCGAGATAACGTGGATCGGCGGGGCCGACGCTGCCCTCGGGCAGGAGCCCGGACAGAAGTTCCGCGAACGCGGTATCGGCAGGCGCCAGCGTCATGTCGCCACCTTCCGCGCCAGATCGGCGACGGCCCTTACCGTCAACATGTTCCGCGCGGTCATGTCGATGGGCAGGGCGCCGACACGCTGCGCCAGTTTCGACCGCCCGATCCCCTCGGGCAGATGCAGCCAGAGGACCTTACCCCTGAACGCATGGCGCTCAGACGGAGCGGCGACCGAGGCAAGAAAATCGCCGGTCGCGCGCGGCAACTCGCGCTCCATGAAGAAGAAATGCACCTTGTTGCCCTCCTCGCCGGCGAAGGGATTGGCGGACAGCGCCGCCTCGATCTCTTCCGCCGTCCGCATCAGCACTGGCGGGCGAAAACCAAACCGCGCGAGGACCGCATCGGCGATCATCGCGGCCAGAACCGGGCCGCTTAGAGCGGATCGGAACACGGCGTTGCCGCTCTGGATATAGGTGCGAACGCCGACCAGCACCTTTTGGTCGCCACCGAGCCCTTGCAGCATCTCGCGGAACTCAGCCATCGGCAATCGGTTGACGCCAGAGACGTTCACGGCCCTCAGAAATGCGATCCAGACGGTCATGGGGTCGGCCTCCGCCCTGCCAAATCAGATCATCCGGCGCCGGTGCGGCCGCGCCGGTCGGTCCTGAGATTGGCGTAAAGCACATGATTGCGCCAGCGACCATTGATCTGCAGGTAGCTCTGCGCCACCCCTTCGTACTTGTATCCGCATTTTTCCAACACCCCGCGGGAGGCGGCATTTTCCGGCAGGCAGGCGCTTTCGATGCGGGAAAGATCGAGCGCGGTGAAGCAATGGTGGATCACGGCGCGCAGCGCCTCGGCCATGTAGCCCTGCCGCGCGAAACGCGCGCCGATCCAGTAGCCGACCGTAGCCGCCTGCGCCGGACCGCGGCGGATGTTGTCAACGGTCACCGCACCGAGCAATTGGTCGTCCGAGCGTCGGATGAGAAAGAGCGGCAGCGCCGTACCGCCGGAATAGGCCCGTGCCGCCCAGTAGACCCGGTTGGTGAAGGCCTTTCTGCTCAAATGATCCGCCGACCAGACCGGTTCCCATGGCGTGAGAAAATCGCGGCTTTCGGCACGCAGGGACGCCCAGGCACGAAAGTCCGAATGCTGCGGCAACCGCAGCGTCATGCGCTCGGTCTCGACGCGAACCTTGCGCCGGCGGACGAGCATCAGGCCGCGAGCCTGTCGCGCAAGCTGCCAAGGGCAGGCGCGCGCCCAACCGGCCCGTAGAGCGCCAGCGCCGTCATGGCGCCGCCGACCAGCCGTTCAGCAAAACCGAGCACCGCTGCACGGCTCACGGCTTCGATCTCGGCGGTGGTCTCTTCGGGCGATTGCACCCGGCCCCAGATTGCGATGTGGCGCGCCATGCGTTCCGCCCGCCCCGAGGGGCTTTCGAGCCCCATCAGGAGACCGGCCTTCATCTGCGCCCGCGCCCGCATGATCTCGGTCTCGGTCATATCCTCGGCCGCGCGCTTCATCTCATCCATGGTCAGCCCGCTCAGATCGCCGATCTCTTCGGCCGAGGTGCCGGCATAGATGGTGATCATGCCTGTATCGTCGTAGCTGCCCGACTGGGCATAGATAGAATAGCAGAGGCCCCGCTCTTCCCGCAGCTTCTGGAAGAGGCGCGAGGACATGCCACCGCCGAGCGCCGTCGTGTAGACCTGGGCCGTGAAGAAGTCGGCGTCACGCACGCTCGGCCCTTCGAACCCCATCGCGAAATGGACCTGTTCGAGATCCTTCGACTCGCGCCGTTCGCCGCCCTTCCAGATGGCACGCTGAAGGGCGGGTCGCCCAACCGGCTTCAGATGCCCGAAGATCGCCTCGGCGGCCTTCACGATGGCGCCGTGATCTACCGCGCCGGCGGCCGAAAGGATCATTTGGTCGGGCCCATAGTGCTCACCGACGAAGCCGGTCAGGTCACCGCGCTGGAAGGCGGACACCCGCTCGGCAGGTCCAAGGATCGTGCGCCCGAGCGCCTGGTCGGGAAAGGCGGCTTCCTGCAGCCAGTCGAAGATAATGTCGTCGGGCGTATCGAGGGCCTGGCCGATCTCCTGCAGGATCACGTGACGCTCGGTCTCGATCTCCTTTGCGTCGAACGCTGGATTGAGGACGATGTCGGAAATGACGTCGAGCGCGAGCGGCACGTCGGCCGCCAGGACCCGGGCGTAGTAGGCGGTCATCTCGCGCGACGTATACGCGTTGATATAGCCGCCGACATCCTCGATCTCTTCGGCGATCTGCAGGGCGCTGCGCCGCGCCGTCCCCTTGAACGCCATGTGCTCAAGGAAATGCGCGATGCCGTTCTGCTCGGGCCGCTCGTGCCGACCGCCGGCCGTCAGCCAGATGCCGATGGAGGCCGAGGCGAGGCCCGGCATCCATTCCGTCACGATCCTGAGTCCGTTCGGAAGTGTCGTGAGTTCCACCGTCACCGTCTGCGCCTTTCATGGACCAGCGCTTCAAGTGCCGCGAGGTCGTTCGGAACACGTGTAACACGTTCGGGGCGCGAGAAAAGATCAGCCATGCGGTCCGGCAAGGGTGGCCGGCTTCCGGTGGCTTCTTCCACCGCGTCAGGGAATTTCGCAGGATGCGCCGTCGCCAGCGTGATCATCGGCACAGCGGGATCGCGGCGGGCATCGGCCACCGCGACGCCGACGGCCGAGTGGGGACAGAGCACCTCTCCGGTCGCAAGCCGCATCCGGGCGATCGTGGCAAGCGTTTCATCCTCGGACACCCGTCCCGAGACATAGATCTCGCGCAGGGCTTCGAGCGCGCCTTGACTGATCGCGAAACCGGCCTCGGTCTTCAGTTCGGTCATCAGCTGCGCCACGGCCTTGCCGTCGCGCCCATAGGCATCGAAGAGCGCCCGTTCGAAGTTCGACGACACCTGGATGTCCATCGAGGGCGAGATCGAGGGCTTCACGCCCGTCGTCTCGTAGCGCCCAGTGGTGAGGCAGCGGTGCAGGATGTCGTTCTGGTTGGTCGCGATCACAAGCTTGTCGACCGGCAGACCCATGCGCTTGGCGATGGTGCCGGCGAAGATGTCGCCGAAATTGCCGGTGGGCACGGTGAAGCTCACCGCCCGCTCCGGCGCGCCGAGCGACACGGCCGAGGTGAAGTAATAAACGACCTGCGCCAGAACTCGCGCCCAGTTGATCGAGTTGACACCTGCAAGGCCGACCGCGTCGCGGAACTCGAAATGGTTGAACATATCCTTCAGCCGCGCCTGGCAATCGTCGAAATCGCCGTCGAGCGCGAGGGCATGGACATTGTCCTCTGCCGGCGTCGTCATCTGCCGGCGCTGGACGTCCGAGACGCGGCCATGCGGGAAGAGAATGAAGACATCGACGTTCTTCAGGCCCCGGAATGCCTCGATCGCCGCCGATCCGGTATCACCGGAGGTCGCGCCGACGATCGTCACCCGCTTTCCGTCGCGCGCGAGCGCGATCTGGAAGAGCTGGCCGATGAGCTGCATAGCGAAGTCCTTGAAGGCGAGCGTCGGGCCGTGGAAGAGCTCCAGCAGGAAGTGGTTGGGAGCGAGCTGCACCAGCGGCGCACGGGCGGTATGGCCGAACCCGGCATATGCGGCGTCGATCGCCTTGCGGAACTCGGCATCAGTGAAGGCATCGCCGACAAAGGGGCGCATGACGCGGAAGGCGGCCTCTTCGTAGGACAGGCCGGCGAGGGCAGCGATCTCTTCCTTCGGGAGCACCGGGACCGCCTCTGGCACATAAAGCCCGCCGTCACGGGCAAGGCCGGTCAGCATCGCTTCTCCAAAGCTCAGGACCGGGGCCTGCCCCCGGGTGGATACATAGCGCATGTCGTTCCTCAATTCGTCCGCTGCCTGATACGCCAGAGAAGAAACGCTGTCATCCCCGCCCAGACCCCCGCGAGCGAAAACCAGGTGATCGCGTATTGCCGATGGTCGTTCGGGATGGACGCGGTATCGACCGGTTGGGGAGTGACCGGCGTTTCCTCGGGACCCTCGCGCACGACGATCAGCACCGGCTCGGCGTGCAGCGCCGCCGCCATGGCCGGCACGTCCCGCGCGAACCAGATGTTCTTCGCCAGATCCGGCGCCGGCGTGTAGCTGTCCGAGTCCTGCGGCCAGAGCAGGTTTCCGGTGATCGTGACAGGCGCGCCCTGCAATGGCGGCGGACCTTGATCCTCTGCAACGAACCCGCGGTCGATCATCACGGTCCTGTCGCCGACGGTGAACGGAGAGATGATGCGGTAGCCGCTGCCGACATATTTCTGACCGGACAGAACCCGGAGATACTCCTGCCCGATCCGTCCTGTCGCCATCACCGGCCGGTATTGGTCTCGCATCGGGTCGGGGTCGGCGATCATGTCGAAGGCCACCGGTTCGTCGCCGATCTTCGCCTCGATCGCGGCGATCACCCCCTCTTTCCATGCAAGGCGGCGCAACTGCCAAAGGCCAAGCGAGATCAGGATCGCGATGCCCCCGGCACCAAGGATCAAAGCGGATAGGTATCGGCGCATCGAGTGTCCTCAAAGAGAAAGCGCGGAGGTCTCCCCCCGCGCTTTTCATTCGATCAGGGGCGCCGGATCAGGCACTGCCCCAGATGTAGATCGCGGCGAAGAGGAAGAGCCAGACAACGTCGACGAAGTGCCAGTACCAGGCCGCCGCCTCGAAGCCGACATGCTGTTCGGGCGTGAAATCGCCCTTCATTGCGCGGATCATGCAGACCAGAAGGAAGATCGTACCGATGATGACATGGGCGCCGTGGAAGCCGGTCGCCATGAAGAACGAGGCGCCGTAGATGTTGCCGGCGAAGCCAAACGCCGCGTGGCTGTATTCGAAGGCCTGCAGGATGGTGAAGCAGACCCCAAGGAACACAGCCAGCGCGAGGCCATTGATCATGTCCTTGCGGTTGTTCTCATGCGCGATGGCATGGTGCGCCCAAGTCGCGGCCGCGCCCGAGCACAACAGGATCAGCGTGTTGATCAGCGGCAGGTGCCAGGGGTCGAAGGTCTCGATCCCCGCAGGCGGCCAGACGCCGTCGACGATCGGGCTTTCCGGCCCCATCGGGTAGAGCGCGTGCTTGAAGAAGGTCCAGAACCATGCCGAGACGAACATCACCTCGGACATGATGAAGAGGATGAAACCGTAGCGCAGGCCGATCCGCACCACCGGTGTATGGTCGCCGGTATTGCCTTCGTGAACCACGTCCGACCACCAGCCGTACATGACGTAGAGAACAAGCGCGAGGCCGATCAGGAAGATGAAGGGTGTGACCGACTTCACCCACAGGACGGCGCCGAAGAGCATGATGAAGCC
>JBNKFC010000430.1:0-2242 GCA_050289105.1 Paracoccaceae bacterium
CTTCAGCATCTTCATCGCCGCCCGGATCGCATCGGGATCTCCCGCCTCTGCGGCCGTGCGGAACCCGGCGACCGAGGCCTGGAACGCCGCGTCGAGCGGGGCATAGTCGTCAGATCCGGCGGCCTCTGGCGCCGGGAGGCGCGCGATTTCGGCGGCAAGGAAAGAGAGAACCCCAGCATGTTCCAGGATCGTCGGCAGGCTCTCCGGCCCGACCGATGCGGGATCGATCGCCAGCACTCGCTCCATCGCCGCATGATAGGCGTTCATCCGGTCGGAAAAGAGCGCGATGCCATTGCGTTCGTGCAGCGCGCCCACCTCGTCGCGGATACCCTCCAAGGCTTCGTGCGCCTCGGGCAGCGCGCCAGCGCCGACATCGGCGGATGCCGCGGCCAGGTGGTCTTCGATCCGGGCAAGCGTCCCGCCCCAGTCGGGGTCGTCGGCATAGTGTGGCGGCGGCACATCGGCATAGCGTTGCGACAATCCCTCCCAGCCGGCTTCGAACTTCGCAAGCGCCTTGGCGGATTTGTCGGCATCGCCGCTGTTGGTGGCGAAGAGTGCCGCGCGATACTCGCCGTAGACGGCGCGGAAGGCGGTTTCGAAATCGGCCACCTCGCCAGCCCCGGCTGAGGCGGCGATAAGGAAAAGCCCCATCGGGGCGGCAAGCAGAGGCTTCATCGCTGTCTCCTGTTCGAATGCGCTGGCCTTATCCTCCTCTGCCCGCGGCCTGTCATTGCGGCAGATCAAACCTGCGCCGGCCTCGCGCCCGAGGGCTTGAAATCCCGGCACGTCAGCGCGACGTAAGACGCGACGAACCAAAGCCGAAAGGATGCCGCCATGCGCGCCGCCGGACGCCTCTGCCTTCTGATCCTGATGTCCCTGTCCATGCCTCTGGCCGCGCCCGGACCTCTTTCCGCCGAGGTGCCCGCCTCCACCGAAGAGATCACCCTGAGCTTTGCGCCCGTGGTGAAATCCGCCGCCCCGGCGGTGGTGTCGATCTTCGCCAGCCGCACGGTCGCAGAACGGATCAGCCCCTTTGCGAACGATCCCTTCTTTTCGCAGTTCTTCGATTTCGGCCCGGCCTTCGGATCCAGCGCGCCGCGCGTCGAGAACGCCCTCGGCTCCGGCGTGATCCTGCGCGGGGACGGGATCGTCGTGACCAATAACCATGTCGTGGACGGCGCCGAGGATATCCGTGCGGTGCTGGCAGATGGCAAGGAATTCGCGGGCAAGGTGATCCTCGCCGATGCCGGGACCGATCTCGCGGTGATCCGGCTCGACGGCGCGACCGACCTTCCCGCGCTGGCGCTCTCGGATTCCGATCTGGCCGAGGTCGGCGATCTGGTTCTGGCCATCGGCAACCCCTTCGGCGTCGGCCAGACCGTGACGTCGGGAATCGTTTCCGCCCTTGCCCGCGCCGGCGGCGATCCGGCCCGCGGGCAGGGCTACTTCATCCAGACTGACGCACCTATCAATCCAGGAAATTCCGGCGGCGCGCTTGTCGATACCGGGGGCCGGCTTCTCGGCATCAATACGATGATCCTCACCCGCTCGGGCGGCTCGAACGGCATCGGCTTTGCCATCCCCGCGAATCTCGTCGCACAGTATGTCGCCCAGGCCGAGGCCGGCGCGCCGCGTTTCACCCGCCCCTGGTCCGGGGTCGAGGTGCAGCGCGTCGATGCCGACATGGCCGAGGCGCTTGGCCTCGAGACGCCGGAAGGCGTTGTGATCAGCCACCTTCACCCCGAAAGCCCCTTCGCCCGCGCCGGTCTCAGGCCCGGCGACGTCCTGACGCGGATCGCCGGGCATCCGGTAAACGGCCCGGCCGAACTCGACTACCGGCTGGCGGTCCTCGGCCCCGGCGGCGCGGCCAGCGTCGCCTACCGCCGCGGGACGCAGGACGAGACCGCCGACGTGGCGCTGATCGCTGCGCCGGACAGGTCGGAAAGCCTCACCGTCGCGCCGGGATCGCGGCTCTCGGGCCTGACCGTCGCGGCCCTCGATCCCGGACTGATCGACCAGCTCCGCCTGCCGCTCTCGGCAACCGGGGTCGTCGTCACCGGGGTCGCCGGTCCGGCACAGGCCACAGGGCTCCGCCCCGGCGACATCGTGATCGCGGTCAATGGCAATGCGATCCGCGATCTGGCGGATTTCGATGCCGTGATTAGCGCGGGCGGCACGCGCTGGACGGTCGAGTTCCTGCGCGGCAGCCGGCGCGCGATGCTCCGGCTTTCGGGCGGCTGAG
>JBNKFC010000431.1:0-4398 GCA_050289105.1 Paracoccaceae bacterium
CGGCTACATCGTCGCGGGTTACCGGCCCGGCGCGCATGACGTCGTCTTCGTGCCGGTCTCGCTCGCCTATGACCGGATCATCGAGGATCGGGTTCTGACCGCGGCCCATGCGAAGGGCGAACGGCGGTTCCGCGCCTCGATCGGGTCGATCCTTCTGTTCATCGGCCGCCAGCTCGGCCGCGTCCTGACCGGCCGGTTCGAGAAGTTCGGCACAGCCTCGGTCAGCTTCGGCACACCCCTGTCGCTGGCCGCCTTCCTCGCCGATCCGCACGAGGATGTCACCGCCGACCTTGCCGACGAGATGATGCGCAGGATCGCACGGAACGTTTCCGTCCTGCCGGTGCCACTCGTGTGCGCGGCGCTCGGGGACGACACCGACATCGCGCTCGCCGATCTGACCGCCCGGGCGGAAGACATCGCGGGCCGGTTGGCCGAGCGCGGGGTCTATCTCGACCTTCCGGACGGATCGGTGCACAAGGCCGTTGCGCGCGCCCTCGATATCCTCACCCTGCGCAAGATCGTGCGCCGCTCCGGGACGCGTGTGACGGTGCCGCCAAAGGATCGCGCGCTGATCGGTTTCTATGCCGCCTCGGTTGTTCAGCATCTTGCTGCGCCTGCGGCATCAGCGCCGGCGGAAAGCCTCCATAAATCCGGCGGCGGACGGCGTTTGGGACATAAAATTACAAAATAGACAGCAATCGCTATTGCATTATTACCATGCCGATCCTATTCCATGCCTTGACCCCGCATTGATTCTGCGTTGCGGCAAGAGCTTCAGGAGACGCCCATGGCATTGGATGTAAATACCGAGATCGCGCCATACGATGCGCCCGAGAAGGATCTCTACGAGGTCGGGGAAATGCCGCCCCTCGGCTACGTTCCGAAGAACATGTACGCCTGGGCGATCCGCAGGGAACGCCACGGCGAGCCCGACACCGCGATGCAGGTCGAGGTCGTGGAGACGCCTGAGATCGACAGCCATGAGGTTCTCGTCCTCGTGATGGCCGCCGGCGTGAACTACAACGGCGTCTGGGCCGCGCTCGGCATTCCGATCTCGCCCTTCGACGGCCACAAAGCGCCCTATCACATCGCCGGCTCCGATGCCTCGGGCATCGTCTGGAAGGTTGGCGACAAGGTGAAGCGCTGGAAGGTCGGCGACGAAGTCGTGGTGCACTGCAACCAGGACGACGGTGACGACGAGGAATGCAATGGCGGCGATCCGATGTTCTCGCCCAGCCAGCGGATCTGGGGCTACGAGACGCCGGACGGCAGCTTTGCGCAGTTCACGCGCGTGCAGGCCCAGCAGCTCATGCACCGACCGAAGCACCTCACCTGGGAGGAGTCGGCCTGCTACACGCTGACGCTGGCCACCGCCTACCGGATGCTCTTCGGCCACCGCCCGCATATCCTGAAGCCCGGCGACAACGTGCTCGTCTGGGGGGCGTCGGGCGGGCTCGGCTCCTACGCGATCCAGCTGATCAATGCGGCGGGCGCGAACGCGATCGGCGTCATCTCGGAAGAGGACAAGCGCGATTTCGTCATGGGGCTCGGGGCCAAGGGCGTGATCAACCGGAAAGAGTTCAACTGCTGGGGCCAGATGCCCAAGGTGAACACGCCGGAATATGCCGCCTGGTTCACGGAGGCGCGCAAGTTCGGCGCCGCGATCTGGGCCATCACCGGCAAGGGCAACAACGTCGACATGGTCTTCGAGCATCCCGGCGAGGCGACGTTCCCGGTCTCGGTCTTCGTGGTGAAGCGCGGCGGCATGGTTGTGATCTGCGCCGGCACGACCGGCTACAACCTGACGTTCGACGTGCGCTATCTCTGGATGCACCAGAAGCGTGTGCAGGGTTCGCACTTCGCCAACCTCAAGCAGGCTGCGGCGGCGAACAAGCTGATGCTGGAACGCCGGCTCGATCCCTGCATGTCCGAGGTCTTCCCCTGGGCCGAGATCCCGGCCGCACATATGAAGATGCGCAGGAACGAGCACAAGCCGGGCAACATGGCGGTTCTCGTGCAGGCCCCGCGCACCGGCCTTCGGACGTTCGAGGACGCTCTGGACGCGGGAAAGGCCCGCTGAGGGGCCATTCTTCCAGGCCCTGACAAAGGAACGCCCGCGCCTTTCCGATCGGAGGCGCGGGCGTTTTCATATCCAGATTCAATAAAATCAATGGTTTGCCTGCAATAGTCCCGCCATTTTTGGTGAGTTGAAAACGAATTGTCAGAAACCGAACATTTACATGCTGGGGTTGATGATGAGGATCGAATTCCTCTTTCAGCGAGAGTGATAATGCAATACGAATGGATCTTAGACGTACTGACCGATCTCAAGTCCTTTGCCAAAGGCAATGGGCTGAGGGCCTTGGCCGAACAGCTTGACGACACCTCGCTCGTCGCAGCTGCAGAGATTGCCCAGGTCGCGGAGGACACGGCCGGAGGACTGGCTCTGGATGCAGACAAGGCTTTTGGCCTTCATCGAGGCGTTACAGCGGGCAACGACGCTTGACGATCTCCAATCCGTCATCCTCGGGCTCCGGACCCATTTCGACGTCGAACATCTCGTTTATCACTCGGTCAATTCGACCGGCCAGCAATATGCGGTCCTGACCTATTCGCCGGCCTGGGTCGAGCGCTATCTCGACGAGGATTATGCCCGCATCGATCCGGTGGTGCAGGGCTGCTTTCGCCGGTTTCACCCGGTCGACTGGAAGAACCTCGACTGGTCCGGCCGCAACACCCGCGCCTTCCTCGGTGAAGCGCTTGACGCGGGCGTCGGCAATCAGGGCTACTCGGTGCCGATCCGCGGGCCGAACGGCCAGTTTGCCATGTTCACCGTCTCGCACCGGGCCGGTGACGACCAGTGGCACAAGTTCACGACAGATCATGTGTCGGACCTGATCCTGATCTCGCATTTCATCAATCAGAAGGCGCTCGAGATCGAACGCGGCACCGACTTCCTCGCGATGCAGAGCCTTTCCCCGCGCGAGATCGACGTGCTGACCATGCTCGCGATGGGATTGAGCAGGGCGCAGGCGGCCGACAGCCTCGCGATCTCGGAGCATACGTTCCGGGCCTATGTCGAAAGCGCGCGCTTCAAGCTTGGCGCGACCAACACGACACAGGCCGTCGCGCGGGCGGTGGCGGAAGGTTTCGTGCTGCTCTGACCCCTCCGGCAGCGTAAGGTGGGTCTTGACCCACCTTACCCCATTTAGCTGCAAGGTAAGGTGGGTTTAAACCCACCTTACGCGAAATGCGGCATGTGAACATTTGTCGAACAGGCGCGCCCGGCTAGGCTCAAATTAACCAGTTTTCGCTAGGCCCTTCCCATCTTGATGGAGGGCAGAATGCTACGATTTCTCACTGGCGAAGAACTCGGCCACTATCCCCGCCTGCGCGACACGATGTTCAGCGACCGCGCGAAGCAGTTCCGCGAAAGGCTCGGCTGGTCCGTCGATGTCGATGGCCGCGGCTGGGAGCGGGATGACTACGACGGCCTCAACCCCACTTACGTGATCTGGCAGACCCCGGAGGGCCGGCATGGCGGCTCCATGCGCTTCCTGCCGACGCTCGGCCGGACGATGGTCAACGAGCATTTCTCATCGCTCGCCGGCGGGCGCCTGTTCGTGCATCCGAAGGTCTGGGAATGCACCCGCTTCTGCCTGGCCGAGAACATGCCGCCCGCGACCTCGGCCGCGCTGATGCTTGGCGGCGCGCAGCTTGGCGTCGGCCTCGACCTCGCCCGCGCGGTGGGCGTGTTCGACGCCCGCATGGTGCGCATCTACCGGCTGCTCGGCTGGGAGCCGACGGTGCTCGGCACGGAGGGGCAGGGGGCCGACGCGATCAGCCTCGGCCTGTGGGAATTCTCAGAGGAGGTGCGCCGCAAGGTGGCCCGCAAGGCCGGTATCTCGGCGGATGTCGCGCAGCTCTGGTTCGACCGCGATTTCGGCACCCGCAAGGAGCTTCCGGCGGCCGGTTGATCGCTCTGGCATCGGCCGCGCCCGCTCTATAGGGTCGCGGCCATGTCCGTTCCAGCCCTCACGTTTTCCCACGACCAGTCCGAAGCCTGGGATCGCATCACCGAGGTCCTCGACGGGGCGGGGATCGACCTTCTCGACGGTACGCTCAAGCCCGATGCCCCTGGCAAGGCGAGTGTCCTGGCGGTGATCGGCAAGGCCGGCTCCGGCAAGACGATGCTGCTTGCCGCGCTGACCAAGGCGATGGGCGAGGCCGGCGTCGACACGATCTCAGGCGATTACGAAGGCAAGCGGCGCAAGGACCGGCGGACGCTGGCGATCCTCGCGCCGACCAACAAGGCGGCAAGCGTGCTGCGGAACCGGGGCGTTCCGGCAACGACGATCCACCGCATCCTCTACACGCCGGTCTACGACCCGGAATACG
>JBNKFC010000432.1:0-4469 GCA_050289105.1 Paracoccaceae bacterium
TGAGCGAGCGGGCGTTTCCGACAAGCGCCACGCGCTTGCCCCGAAGCTCTGCCATCAAAGCGCCCCGCGCCACCGACAGTGCGGCGAGCGGCGCCTCTTGCCGCAGCAACCGCGCAAGGTGGAAGCCTGCCCGTGTCACCAGCGGTCCCCCGCAAGAAGCCGACGGTATACGGTGACGAGCGCGGCCGCCTCGCCCTCGATCCGGAACTCTGAACGCACTCGGGCAAGTGCCGCCCCGCCCGCCCCGCGCCGCCGGCCTGCATCGTCAAGCCAGGGTGCGATAGCCGCGGTCAGAGCTGGGATATCGCCCGGCGGGACAAGCGTGCCGGTCGCGTCCGTCACGATCTCCTCGAAAGCGCCGACGCGGGTCGCGACCACCGGCACGCCGCAGGCCATCGCTTCGATCGGGGTCAGGCCGAAGCCTTCCCACCGCTGCGGCGCGACATAAAGGTCAAGCACGCGGTACCAGTCGGCAATCTGGTGCACCGGGACTTCGGGCAGGAAGCGGATACGATCCGATAGCCCTGCCGCCGCAACCTTTTGCTTCAGCCCCGCAAGAAAAGTGTCATGCCCCTCCGTCGCGCGGCCCATCACCAACGCCGTCACGTCCGGCCGGTCTGGCAGAAGCGCCAGCGCCGCCTCGACGAAGGCGTCAGTGCCCTTCTGCGCGCGAATACGGCCGTAGCAGCCAAGGATCGTATGGTCCTCGGGCAGGCCGAGCTGGCGACGCAATGCCGCCCGGTCGGCGGCGGGGGAAAACCCCTCCGTGTCGATTCCGTGCAGGATCACCTCGGGTTCCCGCTCGAGATACGCCGCGGATTTGCGCGAAGTGGCGACCACCCCGTCCATGCAGGCGATGAGGTGCCGGGTATATCCGGAATGCTTGCGCTGCGAGGCGGAGGTGAAGAGCAGTTTCAGTCGGCGTCGGAAGAGGGTTTTCAGGACGAGCCCCAAAAGCATCTCGGTATTGCGCCGCGCATGCCAGACCCGGCCCCGGTCGCGCGGCAAGAGGAAGCACCGCCAGAGCGGCAGGTGCGGCACGTGCGCCGGAAGTCCGGGTCCTGTTGCGGCGATGCCGATCATTTTCGCCTGCAGGGGCACCAACCGCACGATCGTCGCCGTCACACCCGAGAGCCGCCGCTTGAGATTGGGGGCAATGACTTCGATTTGGGCAATGTCGGGCGCCATGACCTCTCCTTCGCCCGATGGTTAGCCGAAGGGGAAGGGCAAGGCTAGCCCGCCGCGTCGCGGCTGAAGAGGTAGAGGACGAGGCCGACCAGTAACGGGACGAGGAAGAAGGCGAAGAGGGCGGCGAACGGCCCTTCCGCCGTCGCGGCGCCATCGGCCATGGCGCGGTGGAAACGCCCCGAGGAGAATTGCAGGATCCCGGCGCCGCCGATGCCGAACATGTTGAGGAAGGTTACGCCGCGCCCGACGAGATGCGGCGGGAAGAACGACCGGCCATGCGCCATGATCGCCGGGAAGGACGAACCGAAGAGCCCGACGGCCGCGAGAAGCGCGGTCGCGCTCCAGAATCCGGAAGCCGGCAAAAGGACGAGCGTGCCGAGGCAGACGGCGCCGAGCGCGTTCCCCCAGAAGACCACCCATTTTCGCGTCCCGAAAATCCGGTCGAGCGGCCCGTAGGCAAAGTTCCCGGCCACCATCGCGAGCGCCATGACGAGCGTCGCGCGCCCGATGGCGAGCGCATCGGCACCGAAAACCGACGAGAGGTACGGCCCCGCCCAAAGCCCCCGGATCGAGGCGGCGGGCGCGTAGGCGACCGCCATCAGCGGCAGGATCGCCCAGAGGCCGGGCATACGCAGAAGGTCCATGACCGAGCCTAGCCCGGTTTCCGGAGCCGCAACTCGTTCGGGATCACGGACGAAGATCCAGAGCGCGATGGCCACGAGAAAGGTCACGGCGGCAAGGCCGAAGAGGGTCTGGCGCCAACCGGCAGCCTCGACCATCCAGGCCAGAGGGGCCGCGCCGGCGATGTTGCCGAGCGACCCGACACCAATGATCGCGCCGGCGAGCGTGCCGAAGACTGCGGGCGAATAGACCCGGGCAAAGATGTAATAGGAAGCCATGAGGACCGGCGAACAGCCAATCCCGATGAGCGCCATCGCCAGATGCACCGCTGCCGGCCCTTCCGCGAGCGCAAAGACCAGCGCTCCACCGCCTCCTCCGAGCCCGAGAAGCACCGAGGCGGTCATCCGCGGCCCGATCCGGTCGAGCGCGGCGCCGACCGGCATCTGCATCACCGCGAAGATCAGGAACCAGATGCCGGAGGACAGCGCTAGGTCTCCGGGCATGGCGCCGATCTCGGTCCCGAGAATGGGTGACAGAACCGCCAGAAACGCACGGTAGAATTGGCTGAGCACATAGCCCGCCACCAGAAATGCCAGTCCTGCCCGCATGCTGCCCTCCGCCCGATCGGCGCGACCCTGCGGCAGAATGCGGGGGCTTGCAAGGGTGCCCGCCATTGAACTGCCCGCGCGGCTGGGGAAGAGTGGTAGGGAAATTTCCGAACCAAATCCCCGGAGGCGCGCGATGGCTGAACTGGAACAACGGATCGCCCAGGGCCGGGGCGACGCGCCGGCCGACCTCGTGCTGCGCGGGGGCCGCGTTTTCGACGTCGTGACCGGGGCGATGATCGTGGGCGACGTCGCGATTTGCGCCGATACGATCATCGGCATCGGCGCAGATTACGAAGGGCGGGAAGTGATCGACGTCACCGGCCTGACGCTAGTCCCCGGGTTCATCGACACGCATCTGCATATCGAAAGCTCGCTTGTCACGCCCTACGAGTTCGACCGCTGCGTCGCCCCGCGCGGCGTTACCACGGCGATCTGCGATCCGCACGAGATCGCTAATGTCATCGGGCTGGACGGCATCCACTATTTCCAGGAGGCGGCGCGGCATACAGTGATGGATATCCGGGTGCAGCTTTCCTCCTGCGTGCCCTCGACCGAGATGGAGACGGCGGGCGCCCGGATCGACGCCGGGGAACTGGCTAAGGTGATGGGCGATGAGACCGGGATCGGGCTGGCCGAGTTCATGAACTATCCCGGCGTCATCCTCCGCGATCCAGGCGTTCTGGCGAAGCTGCGCCTGTTCGAGGGCGGCCATATCGACGGCCATTGCCCTCAGCTTTCGGGCCGCGACCTCAATGCCTATATCGCCGCCGGCATCCGCACCGAGCATGAGGCCACGACGGCGGAGGAAGCGCTGGAGAAGCTTCGCAAGGGAATGCGGGTCCTCATCCGCGAAGGCTCCGTCTCGAAGGATCTCGACGCCTTGCAGCCAGTCCTGACCGAAGCGGTTTCGGCCTATATGTGCCTCTGCACCGACGACCGGAATCCCTTGGACATCGCCGAGCACGGCCATCTCGACTTCATGATCCGGCGGCTGATCGCGCTTGGCACGTCGCCGCTCGCCGCCTACCGGGCGGCGTCACTGTCGGGGGCGGAGGCGTTCGGGCTGAAGGATCGCGGCCAGATCGCGCCGGGCAAGCGGGCCGACATTGTCGCGGTGGACAGTCTGGAGGGTTGCCATGCGCAACTCGTGCTCTGTGCCGGAAAGAGGGCCGACGCTGACGCCTTCGCGGCGCGCACCGTGACCCCGCCGGTCGGGCGCAATTCGGTGAAGGCGCCGCGCGTGCGACCGGAGGATTTCCGCGCCCGCGCCAACCGGGTGGAAACGGATGTCATCGGCATCATCGAAGGCAAGATCATCACCAAGCATCTGCGCGAGGACATCGCCATCGCGGATGGCGACAAGCGCCCCGATCCGGGCCGCGACCTCATGCGCATCGCGGTGGTCGAGCGGCACGGAAAGAACGGCAACATCGCCACGGGCTTCGTAAAAGGGTTCGGGATCAAGGCCGGCGCCATCGCCTCGACCGTCTGCCACGATCACCACAATATCGCTGTGGTGGGGGCCGACTATGCCGACATGGCGCTTGCGGCGAACCGGCTTTCCGAGATCGAGGGCGGGTTCGTAGTGGCCAGGGGCGGCGACGTGTTGGCCGAGCTGGCGCTTCCGGTCGCCGGGCTGATGAGCCTCGAGCCTTTCGAGATCGTGCGTGACCGTCTGGTGGCCTTGCGCGCGGCAGCCCGAAGCCTTGGCGTGACGCTGGAGGAGCCGTTCCTGCAACTCGCCTTTCTCGCCCTGCCCGTGATCCCGGCCCTGAAGATCACCGACCGGGGCATGGTCGACGTCGAAAAGTTCGAGATCATTCCCGGCTGAAGAGCGCGATCCTCGGCGCGGTGTCGGAGCTGAGCCCGGCCGCACGCATCATCTGCCACACAAGCGCGAGGTTCGAGGAGAGGACCGGCCGGCCGATCCTCCGCTCCGCCTCCTCGGCGATGCCGGCCACGCGGAGGTTGGTGCAGGAGACGAAAACCGCGTCGCAGGGCGCCATGGCGGCAACCTTCTCAATCGCGGCCAGCGTCGCCTCGGGCGAGATT
>JBNKFC010000433.1:0-1521 GCA_050289105.1 Paracoccaceae bacterium
GACATGACGTTTCCGGACATCTCTGACCTGATCGAACCCTGGCGCACAGCCGCGGCGGCCGGCGATGCGGGACGCTTGGCCGAGCTTGCCAGCGTGTCGGCGGCACGGACTTTGGCGCTGCGGGGGCCGGCCGGCGACCCGACAGAGGCGCTTGCCCGCAAGCTTGGCGCGCTGGGGATGGTAATCGGCCATACCGGTTCGGCGCGCGGCCTGCTATTCCTGCCCGGACGAATCCCCGACGCCGCAGCGCCAGTTCTGCGTGAGGCGGGGATGCGCGGAATTGTGCGATTCAGGGTGGGAGAGTGTGGATGACGGGTGCTGCGATCATGATTGTGGCGCTCGCGATTGACGCGCTGATCGGCTGGCCGAGGCAGCTCTACGCCCTTGTCGGACATCCCGTGACCTGGATCGGCGCGCTGATCGGCGCGTTCGACCGGTGGATCAATCTCGATGGCGGCGATGAGCGTGCGCGGCGGATCGCCGGAGTGGTGACGGCGCTGGTCGTCACCGGCGCGGCTGCCGAGGCGGCGTGGCTTGCGCATTGGGTGCTGCCGGAAGGGTGGCCCGGCGTGCTCCTCTCCGGGGTTCTCGCCTGGCCTCTCGTAGCAATGCGATCGCTCCGCGAGCATGTGGAAGCGGTGGCCAGGCCGCTTGCGGCGGGTGACCTTGGCACGGCGCGGCGCGCGGTGGCTATGATCGTCGGCCGCGATCCCGAGAGCCTTGACCGCGAGGGCGTGGCGCGCGCGACGCTGGAAAGCCTTGCCGAGAACACGTCCGATGGAATCGTGGCGCCAATCTTCTGGGGGGCGATCTTCGGATTGCCGGGAATTGCCGCCTACAAGGCGATCAACACCCTCGATTCGATGATCGGTCACAGGACCGAGCGCTACGCAGCCTTCGGCTGGGCATCGGCACGGATCGACGACGTGGCGAACTTGATCCCGGCGCGGTTGACCGGCCTGCTCTTCGCGCTCGTCTCGACCCGGCCCCGGGAATCGCTGGCCACGATGTGGCGCGACGCCGGGCATCACTGCTCTCCGAATGCCGGCTGGCCGGAAGCCGCGCTCGCGGGCGCGCTCGATGTCCGGCTTTCGGGGCCACGCATCTACGGCGACCGTGTGGCCGACGAACCCTGGGTCAATCCCGGCGCCGCAGATCCGGTCCCAGAAGATATCGGCCGCGGGTTGCGTCTCTTTCAATTCGTGATGCTTGCCATGACCCTGGCGCTCGCGATATGCGCGCTGATCTGACGGGGAGGAAGCGTGCGCGACCACGGAGGAAATATCGACCGTGCGATGGCGCGCCATGGCGGTCGGGCCGAGGATTGGATTGACCTCTCAACCGGCATCAACCGGGTGCCCTATCCGCTGCCGACCCTCCCGCCGGAGGTTTGGACCGCGCTGCCGACACGGGCGGCGACCAAAGCCCTGATCGACGCGGCGCGGGCGGCCTATGGAACGCCAGCCGCGATCCTGCCGGTGGCGGGTGCGCAGGCGGCGATCCAGATAATTCCACGCCTCC
>JBNKFC010000434.1:0-4760 GCA_050289105.1 Paracoccaceae bacterium
GGACATCGACCGCGCGATGTCGTCGGCGAGGCCGATCACGCGGGAGGCCTTGAGGCCCGGCGCGGGTTCCAGTTCGTACATGGTAACGACGGGGCCGGGACGAACCGAGACGATCTCGCCCTTCACGCCGTAATCGTCGAGGACGCTTTCGAGCATCCGCGCATTTTCCTCGAGCGCCTCGTCGGAGAGCTGGTGGCGCTGCACGGTCGTCGGGCTGGCCAGAAGCGAGAGCGGCGGCATTTCGTAGTCCGTCGCCTTGTCTTCGAACTTCAGCCGGGGCTGGGCCTCGGCCAGGGCCTGACGCGAGGGGGCGGGCGCCTTGCGCGGGGCGTGCTGGACGATCGGCTTATGGGTCGCCGCGACGGCATCGCCGTAGTCCTGACTGTCGAGATCGGCAAAGGCGTTGCGGTCGAAATCCTCGTCGGTGTCGAACAGCGGTTCTGCCGTCAGGGACGTGCCGGCCTCGGCCTCGTGCGAGAAGACATTTGCGCCGGGAAGGCGCGACGCAGGCATGAAGCGCGGCTCGGCCGCCATCGCGGCGCCGGCCGCCTTGGCCATGGTCGTCGCAGTCAAGGGCGGTTCCACGCGAAGGCGCGGATCGGTCTCCGGGGCCGTCGCGACGCGCGATTTCACCGCATCGGCGATGCGCGCCCGGATCCGGTCTTCGGACGGTGCCTCGGCGTCGCGCGCCCAGCGCGAGAGGCGCGGCTCGATCAGCTCGGGTTCAGGGTTCTCGTCGTAGACAGGTTCCGCCGGGCGGCGGGCCAGTTCGGTCACGCGGGCGAGAAGGCCGCGCTTTTCGCGCACCGGAGCAACCGGTTCGACAAAGCGCGGATCGGCGCGAAGGACCTGCGCAGGCTTGCGCGGGCCGGCATCCACCAGGTCGTGGCGCTGCGCCTCGGCCCAGGCCGCCTCTTCCTCGGCCCGTTCCCGCGCGGCGTCGCGACGGGCACGGTTGCGGTCCTGAAGCGCCTGCGCGCCCCGCACGGAGGCAACGGCGCCGCGCCCGAGCGCGCGAAGAAGCCAGTCATAGGCGACGATGGTCCCGACAAGGAGAAAGCGGCCGATCGCCTTAACCTCGCGCATGTCGAAGCCGAGGACGAACAGCGCCATCGCGAGCGCGCCGAGGCCGACGAGGGCCGACATGACCTTCAGCCCGAAGGTCGCCGAGACCGGCGCCACGCCGAGGATCGCGCCGAGCACCGTGTCGCCGAAAAGCCCGCCGAGGCCGAAGCTGTGCGCCCAGTCCGGTCCGGCCAGATGCGTCGACGCATAGACCGACATCAGCGCCACGGCGATGGGCGCGAAGATCATCCGGCCGAGGGCCCGATCCTCGCCGCGATGGGTCATGAAGCGGACGCCCCAGGCGGCGAAGATGGCCGCGATCCCCCAAGAGCCGTGACCAGCAATGACGAAGAGCGGCGAGGCGATGGCGGCCCCGAACCGGCCGAGAAGGTTCTTTGCCGGCTCGTCGGTGGCGGCCAGCCAGCTCGGGTCGTCCGGCGAATAGCTTGCCAGCATCATCGCCGTCAGCACGGCCAGCACGATCAGCGCGGCGCCCAGCAGTTCCTTGCCGCGCCGTTCGATCGCCGCCTGCATGTTCTGGTCCAGTAGCGGATCGCGCTGTCTAGCCTGGTAAGATGCCATAGGTCCCTCGTCCTCAACCGTAGAGGCAGTCGCGGAGCTTCGTCAGCCCGCGCCGCATTTCTTCTTTTGGGGCCACCATCGCAACGCGAATGTAACCCTTCCCCGGATTGTGCCCGCCCACTTCGCGAGCGAGATAGGCGCCGGGGAGCACGCGCACCCCGGTTTCCCGCCAAAGCTTGAGCGAGGCTTCCTCGCCATCATCGACGGGCAGCCAGAGGAAGAACCCTCCCTCCGGCCCCTGATAGCCTTGCAGGCCGGCAAAAACCTTGTCGGCGATGCGGAATTTTTCCTGGTAGAGCGCGCGGTTCACCTCGACATGCGCCTCGTCGGACCATGCCTTTTCGGAGACATGCTGGACCGGCAGCGGCAAGGGCGCGCCGCCGTAAGCGCGAAGCTGGCGGAAGCGAGCGATGCATTCGCGCCCGCCCGCGACGAAGCCCGAGCGGAGCCCGGCGAGGTTGGAGCGCTTCGAGAGCGAGTTCATGACGATGAGGCGCTCGGGGTCGGCGCCGATCTCGTCAGCGACCTGAAGCGCGCCGACCGGGGCATGGTCGCGCCAGATCTCGGAATAGCATTCGTCGGAGAGAAGGACGAAATCGTGCTTTTCGGCAAGCCGGATCAGCCCCGCGAGGTAATCGCGCGACGCAACCGCGCCCTGCGGGTTCGCGGGCGAACAGACATAGGCCACGCCGACGCGGTCGAGGAGCGCGGGCGGCAGTCCCTCGTAATCGGGCAGGAAGCCGGTGGCGGCGGTGGCGGGCACGAAGACCGGCTCGGCTCCGACCGCCAGCGCGGCGGCGGCATAGGGCTGATAGAAGGGGTTCGGCATCAGCACCACGGGCTGCTCGCCGTTCTTCACCTCGGGGCAGAGCGCGAGGCAGGCGTCGAAGAGACCTTCGCGCGTGCCGTTCAGCGGCATGATCCTGTCGGGGCTGAGATCGGCGCCGTAGCGCAGGCGAATCCAGCCCGCGATGGCCGAGAGAAGGCCGGGGGTGCCGTCGTTCGGGGGGTATTTGCCGAACTCGGCCAAGTGCGCCTGCAGGACCGGCCCGACGAAATCGGGAATGGCGTGCTGGGGATCGCCAATGGTCATGGCAATCGGCTCGCCGCCCGGTTCATGGACGTCGAGCAACTTCCGCAAACGCGGAAACGCGTAATCTGGCAGGTTCGAAAACCGCTCTGGAAACGCCATTGCTGCCTCAATCGTCGGGGTCGTTACGCCCCGTTTTGCCGCCAGATTAGCGATCTGCGCGGAGTCGGTCCAGAAAAAGCAATGCTTTCCGGGGTATGGCACCAGCCGATTGTGGCTTTTCGGCCCTCAGGCGAGTGCCTTTTCGGCCGCAGACCCGATCCGCAGCAGCCGTTCCTCGTCCATGGGGCGTCCGAGGAGCATGATCCCGGTCATCGGCAGCCCTGTCGGCAGGGTCAGCGCCGAGACGCCCATGAGGTTACCGATCCGGGTATTCCTGAGCGCGAGAAGATTCTCGGTGACGAAATAGTCGGTGTCGGTCATCAGGCGTTCGGCATCCGGCGGCAGCGTCACGGAGGTGGGGATGAGAACCGCGTCATAGGGTGCCGTGCGCGCCGCCCAGACCGCGCGGATGGCCTTCAGCCAGCGCCAGGCGGCGACGAAATCGGCACCGGAATGGGCCGCGCCGGAACGGAACCGGTCGCGGACGGGGCCGTACATCTTGTCGGGCGCCGCCTCGATCTCGCGCCGCCAGGTCGCGTAGGCCTCGGTGGTGAAGAGGAGCGCCGAGAGGCCCATTGCGTCGCCGAGTTCCGGCACCGCGCCATGCACGACCTCGGCGCCGGCGTCCTTAAGGCGCTGGAGCGCGTGTTTGAAGCCGGCAAGCGGTTCGGGGCGGATGTCGTCGAGGGCGACGTTGTCGAGGGCGAGGAAGCGGGCGCCCTTCAGCGTCGCGCCCTTCAGGTCGGCCGGTTTGGAGCCTTCCATCGCCGCAAGCAACAGGGCTGCGTCCTCGACCGTGCGGGTCAGCGGCCCGACCGTGTCGAAGCTTTCGACGAGCGGCACGACGCCCTTGAGCGACAGGCGGCCCGAGGTCGTCTTGAGGCCGACGAGGTCGTTCCAGGCGGCCGGAATGCGCACCGATCCGCCGGTATCCGAGCCGATCCCCGCCGCCGCGAGACCGAAGGCGACCGAGGTCGCCGCGCCCGAGGACGAACCGCCGGGCACGAGGGCGTGGTCGTTGACGTTGGGCGGCGTCGCGGTCATCGGGTTGAGCCCGAGGCCGGAGAAGGCAAGCTCGGTCATATGGGTCTTGCCGAGGCAGACGAGGCCCTGCGCGGTCGCGTTCCGTAACACCTCGGCATCCGATTCCGGAACGCGTCCCTTGAGGAGCCGCGAACCCGCCTCGGTCGCCACCCCGGCAGTGTCGAAGAGGTCCTTCCAGGAGATCGGCACCCCGTCGAGCGGCGAGAGCCGCAGCCCCGCCTTCGCCCGCCGCGACGCGGCCGCCGCTTCCTCCAGCGCCCGGTCCTCGGTCAGCCGCGCGTAGATGCGGTCGCGGTATTCATGGTTGCGGATCGCATCGAGGAAGGCCGCCGTCAGTTCCTGCGGGTCGATTTCACCCCGTCCGATCGCGCGGCCAAGCTCGCCCGCACTCATCCGCCGCCATTCCGCCATCGCCGCCTCCATCGCTTCCGGGGCTGACGGTAGCGCCGCGCCGAACGCTTGAAAAGCGCCGGTTTTTCGCAGCCTCTTCACGGCTGTCCGGAAAGACCCTGTCAGGGCCGGCGATGCGCTTCGGCCTTCTCCCGCGACTTGCCGATGATCGTGCCGATCTCGCAAATCTCGTCGGTTTCAAGGAGGCGGGTGATGTCCGATCCCAGAACGCCGTCCTGGCTGCCGTAATAGATGCTCCAGGCCCGGGCGCGGGTGTCGCTGTCGAAGATCAGGAACCCGATGGGATCGCCGCCGGCTGCGTCCAGAAAGCACTTCACCAGCTCTCCGCCAAACGCGGAAACGGATTGCTTCATCACCGCGTCGAACTTCTCAGCATTCCGAAGGATATGGCTGCGGGCGTCCGACGACAGTTTCCCGCGATAGAGGTAATACGGCATGGGTAAACTCCGCTTTTCAAAGGTCTGTT
>JBNKFC010000435.1:0-6533 GCA_050289105.1 Paracoccaceae bacterium
CATCCGCGAGATCTTCGAGGCGCCGGAGGCGGAGGTCTTCCTCGTCAACAACGGCACGACCGCGAATTCCCTGTCGCTGGCGACCTATTGCCCGCCCTGGGGCGCCGTCTACTGCCACGATACCGCCCATGTCGAAGTCGACGAATGCGGCGCGCCGGAGTTTTTCATCGGCGGCGGCAAGATGGTGAAGGTACCGGGCGCGCACGGCAAGATGACGCCGGAAGCGCTCAGGCAGGCGATCGAAGCGACGCCGCACGGCTTCGTCCATTCGGTGCAGCGTGCGATTGTCACGCTGACAAACACGACCGAGGCGGGCACTGTCTATTCGGCGGCCGATCTCGCCGCACTTTGCGCCGCCGCCAAGGACTACGGTCTGCCGGTCCATCTCGACGGCGCGCGGTTTGCCAATGCGCTTGTCGCCACCAATGCCAGCCCAGCCGAGATGAGCTGGAAGGCTGGCGTCGATATTCTGTCGTTCGGCGGCACCAAGAACGGCTGCATGGGGGTCGAGGCGGTGGTGCTTTTCGATCCGAAGAAGGCATGGGAGTTCGAGTTGCGCCGCAAGCGCGGCGGGCATCTCTTTTCCAAGCATCGCTACCTTTCGGCGCAGATGGAGGCCTATCTGACCGATGATCTCTGGCTGCGGCTCGCGCGCGAGGCGAATGCCCGCGCGGCATTGCTCGAAGCGGCAATCCTTTCGGTGCCGGGCGCAAGCCCGCTGCATCCGCGCGAGGCGAACATGGTCTTCGCCTACCTGCCGCGCGGCGTGCATCGGCAAGCGATGGCGGCCGGCGCGCACTACTATCTCTGGCCGCACGACGAGACGCTGGACGGCCCTGACGATCAGCCGGTCAGCGCCCGCTTCGTCTGTTCCTGGTGCACGACCGAGGCCGAGATCGAGGCCTTCGCCGGGGTCATCCGCGGTCGAGATTGACTCCGATCAGCCCAGCCGTCTCATCCGGATGGGTGATCGGCACCATGTGGCCTGCGCCCGGCACCGTCGCCACGCCGACATCCGGAAGCCGCGCCGCGATCTCCTCGGCGATGCGCTCGATGATCGCGGGCGAGCGGTCGCCGCGGATCAGGAGAACCGGCATCTCAAGGCTTTCAAGCCCGCCGGGTTCCAGGATGCCACCACTGTCGTCGTAAAGCGCCGGGTTTCCGGCGGTGACAAGCTGGATGCGTTTGGTGATGTCGGCGCGGCTGGCGGCACTCATCCGCGCCCAGTCGACGCCGGTGCCCCAGACACGCGTGAAGGCCTCTGCCGCCGCCTCGGCTCGGCCGTCCACCATCGCCGCCTCGAACGCGGCCATCTCGCGTTGGTGTTCGTCCCATTCCGGGGAGCTCTTCGCAGCTGCGAACAGAACCGGTTCGATCAGCGTCAGGGTTCGGATCGCCTCGGGTGCGGCGATGGCGAGGTTGAGCGCCGCTACCGCGCCGAAGGAGTGGCCGATAAGGTCGACGGGCGTTTCGATGAAGCTTGCCGCGATGCGGGTCGCGAGGTTGAGAAAATCGCCCTCCCCGTTCCAGTGGCCGGACTTTCCGTGGCCCGGCAGGTCGAACGCCGTCAGCGTCAACCGGTCCGCCAGCCGCTCCGCGACCCCCGCCCAGGCGCCGGAACTGGCGAGCGAGCAATGGATCGCGAGCGCTGGCCGCGCCCCATGGCCGGTGACCTGCCAAAAGGTCGGATGCCCAGCCCTATCATCGAGCGGCATCAGAGCTTGCCCGCGAGATACAGGTCGAGATCGTCGAGGCGGTCCTGGCCCCAGAAGCGCTGACCGTCGTCGGTGATGTAGAAGGGCGAGCCGAAGACACCCTTGCCCACCGCATCCTCAAGGTTGTTGGCATAAGTCTCGGCGCCCATCAGCAGACCGCTGTCGGCAAGTCTTGCCTCGAATCCATGCGCCGTCAGCAGGTCTCGCAGCGTGTCGTCCTGAGAGATGTCGCGCTCCTCGGCCCAGCAGGCGCGCAACACGCCGTGGACAAGTCCGCCGAGATCGCCGCCCGCCCCCTTCGCCTTCGCGGCCTGCGCGGCGATGATCGCGTAGGACGAGGGCGCGGCATTGGCCGGCCAGAACATCGGTTGCGGGTTGATCTTCATCCCGGTCTTCTTCGCCTGCCGCGCGATCTCTTGAAGCCGGTACTCCTTGCGGCTGTCGTGGCGGTCCTTCAGCGCAGTGCCGCCGGTCCGTGCGAAAAGCGCACCGATGTCGAGGGGCTTGTAGGTGATGGTTGCACCGTGTCTGGCGGCGATTTCCTCCAGCCGCATCCCGGCGAGATAGGTGAAGGGCGAGATCGTCGAGAAATAGTAGTCGATATGTGGCATCGGCGCATCTCCTAGAGGTTTGCGGGGAGGCTAGCCGGGTGGTAAGCGAGTGGCAACGTCACGAATCCGTCATACGGCGCGGGCCCGACGGGCCCCTTACGACAAGGACCCCAAGATGCCCAACATGACCGAGCCGAAGCTGATCGCCGGCAACTCGAACCGCCCGCTCGCCAACGCAATCGCCCGGCGGATGTCGATGCACCGGGGAATGAGCGTCGGCCTCGTGGATGCCCGGGTGGAAAGGTTCAACGATCAGGAGATCTTCGTCGAGGTCTTCGAGAACGTCCGTGGCGAGGACATGTATATCATCCAGTCGACCTCCAACCCGGCCAACGACAACCTGATGGAGCTTCTGATCATGACCGACGCGCTGAAGCGTTCGTCGGCCAACCGGATCACCGCCGTCATCCCTTATTTCGGCTACGCCCGCCAGGACCGCCGCGCCAAGGCGCGGACGCCTATTTCGGCCAAGCTGGTGGCGAACCTCATCGCCGGGGCGGGCGTCGACCGTGTCCTGACGATGGACCTCCATGCCGCGCAGATCCAGGGCTTCTTCGACATTCCGGTGGACAACCTCTACGCGTCGCCGATCTTCGCGCTCGATATCGAGCATCACTTCAAGGGCAAGCTCGACCAGGTGACGGTCGTCTCCCCCGACGTCGGCGGCGTGGCGCGCGCACGCGAACTAGCCCAGCGGATCGGCTGCGGCCTCGCCATCGTCGACAAGCGCCGGGTGAAGGCGGGCGAAGTGGCCGAAATGACCGTGATCGGCGACGTCTCGGGCCAGACCTGCATCATCGTCGACGACATCTGCGACACGGCTGGAACCCTCTGCAAGGCGGCCGAGGTGTTGATGCAGGGCGGCGCGAGCGAGGTGCATTCCTACATCACGCACGGCGTCCTGTCGGGGCCTGCGGTGGAACGGGTCACGAATTCGGTGATGAAAAGCCTCGTCATCACCGACTCGATCGAGCCGACAGAGGCGGTCAAGAAGGCCAAAAATATCCGCATAGTGCCGACCGCGCCGATGTTCGCCCAGGCTATCATGAACATCTGGTCGGGCACCTCCGTCTCCTCGCTCTTCGATGCCGAGACGCTCAGCCCGATCTATGAAGGTATGTATTCTCGGGGCTGATCTCGCGCCCATTTTCTCCGGCGAGGTCGGCGGCGGCCGACTTTTTAGGCCGGGTGCCGCCTCGGGTGGTGGCCCCGGCGAGACGAAAGGCCGGCCTCGCGCGCCGCATCGTCGTCCCGCTCCGTTTGGCAGCGCCTCTGCACAACCAAGCCGCAGCGCGTGCGCTCGCGCGCGCGATCCCGACTGTCACCAATCCCGCGACAAGAAGAAAGCGCCCTCAACCGGGAGGCAGACCTTCAATTATTCCAAACACATAGATCGTTCTCCTTGAGTGAGAGACCTGCCCGGGCATCCCGATCTCATGGCGAACACCGTCCCTTACACCGATTGTCCGCCCCTCCCTGATCCGCTATCCTGCGACCAACGAGAGGCAGTGAGCAGGCCCGCCCCGCCGATGACGGCGCTACAGGAATATCAGCGGCTGGAATGCACCGGCCTGTGGCGGGACCGTCCTGATGGTCAGCGCCGCGAGGTCATCGTGTCCTTCGGGGACGCCACGCTGGTCATTTCCGAAGCCCGCAGCGCCCGCGCGGTCACCCATTGGTCGCTTCCCGCAGTCGTGCGCCTCAACCCGGGCGAGTTCCCCGCCCGTTTCGCGCCGGACCCGGATGCCGACGAAGAACTGGAACTCGACGACGAGGCGATGGTCGCCGCCATCTCCAAGGTCCACACGCTGATCGAGGCCCGGCGGCCGCATCCGGGGCGCTTGCGGACAGCTCTTCTCGGCACGCTTCTGGCCGCGGTTCTCGGAACCTTGGTCTTCTGGATGCCGAACGCCCTCGTCAATCACACCGCCGCCGCGCTTCCCTTCGCAAAACGCCAGGAGATCGGCCGCGCTGCCCTGGCCGACCTCACTCGGCTGACCGGGCTGCCCTGCGCCGCCGACGAAGGTCAGGAAGCACTCGGCCGGCTGCATGGCCGGCTTCTCGGCCCGGCGGGCGAGATCTTCGTCCTGCCGGAAGGTCTGAAACGCTCGGCGATCCTGCCCGGAGGGTTGGTGCTGCTCTCGCGCAACCTGATCGAGGATCAGGACACGCCGGAAGTCGCCGCGGGCGAGGTCTTGGCCGCTGATCTCCGCCTCGGCGCCGGCGATCCCTTGGTTGCGATCCTGCATCACGCCGGCCTGAAGGCGACATTCCGTCTGTTGACCACCGGCGACTTGCCGTCGGCGGCCCTGGACGGCTACGGCGAAGAGCTTCTTGCACGGACTGCCCCGAGCGTCCCGGACAAGGCACTGCTCGACCGCTTCACCTCTGCCGGCGTGCCATCCGGGCCCTATGCCTATTCTCTCGATCCAAGCGGCGAGACTGTCCTCCCGCTGATCGAGGCCGACCCCTTTCGGGGCCGGTCGCCCGACAATCCGGTCCTGACCGATGCCGACTGGGTCGCACTTCAGGGCATTTGCGGAGGCTGACCCCTCAGCCCCGCGCGAACGCGTCGCGGTAGCCGTTGCGACGGGCAAGCGACAGCGCCGACTGGACCTCGGCAGCAGAGGCGAAGGGCCCTGCAAGGACCGCCTTGATCGGCTTGCCCCCCTTGCGGGACATCGCGCTTGCCACCGGCAGGCCAAGCGCCTTCAGGCGCGAGATGGCCCGGTCGGCATTGGCCGGATCGGCGAAGACGCCGACCTGGACATAGCCGCCAGCCCCGGCCGGGACCTTACGCGCGGAGATCGTTGCGGTCGTCGCCGGCGCCCCCGCCTTCGAGGCGATACGCCCATTGCTCCAGATGACGCGGTACTCGCCCTGATCCGCTTTTTCCGCGCGCGCCACCTCGGCCGGGCTCGGCGCGCCTTCGGCGACGGTCAGGCCGGGCATTCCGAGGCCGTTGAGGTAGGCGACCGGCGCATCCTCGCCTTCGTCGCGGCACTGGGTCACGCGCCGCCCGTCGCTGAGAAGGTAGCGCTGCGCCTGCCCGATCCGCGCCACGCAATAGGTTGCCGCTTTGGCGACCGCACCAGCACGGACCAGACGCACGGCGCCACCCTCGGCGCGGCTCAGGGACGGCGCTGTCCGCTTCACCGAGCGCGCAGCCTTTGCCGGGGCCGAGACCGACGCCGTCTTTACGGCTTGCGGTTCGGCAGCAGGTGCAGGCTCAGGTTCAGCCGCGGGAGCCGGCGTCACGGATTCCGGAGCGGGCGTTTTCATCTCGGCGACCCCTTCGAGGAGGCCCGGCGGGAAGGTCGGCTCGTAGCCGCAAACGAGCTTGCGGTCGCGGCTCACCCGTGGCACCCACGTCGTCTGGCCGCCGACGCCGGCCCGGATGAAGACGCAGCCGGCGCTATCGACGTATTGGTCTCCGCCAAACCCCGAGGGAGGAAGTTCCTTCGGCCCGTCCACCTGCGACAACGGCTGCGCCAACGCTGGAGTCCCAGCCATGACGGCCGCCAGAAGCGCGGCCGAAACCACCCCGAATACCTGCATGTTCCGCCTCGATTATTATTTCCGGGCAGAATGCCAAAGGCAGAGTCGCGAGTAAAGGGAAAACGGCCTATTTAGTGCCGAACATGCGGTCTCCCGCATCCCCTAGGCCAGGAACAATATATCCATGTTCATTGAGCCTTTCGTCCACAGCCGCTGTGACGATGGGCACATCGGGATGCGCCTCCTTCATGCGCGCGACACCCTCGGGCGCGGCCAGAAGGCACATGAAGCGGATGTTCCTAGCCCCTGATTTCTTGAGCAAATCCACCGCAGCGGCAGACGAGTTCCCGGTCGCGAGCATCGGATCGAGCGCGATCACGAGACGGTCCTCAAGCTCCGAGGGAACCTTGTAGTAATACTGGACCGGCTGGAGCGTCTTTTCGTCCCGGTAGAGCCCGACAAACCCCACCCTTGCGGCGGGAATTAGCTCAAGCACACCGTCCAGAAGGCCGTTCCCGGCCCTCAGGATCGAAATGAGCGCAAGCTTCTTGCCGTCAATCACCGGCGCGTCCATGGCACATAACGGCGTCTCGATGTGCTTCGTCGTCATCTCCATTTCGCGCGTGATCTCGTAGGCCAGGAGCTGGCTGATTTCGCGCAAGAGGCGGCGGAAGGAATTGGTCGAGGTGTCCTTTTCGCGCATGATCGT